>JAJYFF010000020.1 GCA_021785405.1 Pseudomonadota bacterium
GCTCGCACGCGCTCCGGCGTCGAGCTGGCTGCTGATGCACCGTCCGATCTGGGGCGCGATCGCGGGTCCTCTCGACATCCCGATCGGCGGCAACCGGACGCTGATCGCGGCGATCGGGCGCGCGGGTATTCCCGCGCCGGTCGGCTTGATGCTCGCCGGACACATCCACAGCTTCGAGGCGCTGAATTACGGTGGCGCTCGGCGGGTGCCACCGCAACTGATCGCCGGGTTCGGCGGCGACCGGCTCGACCGCACGCCGCGGGAGCTCGGCGGCGCGATCTTCCAGGGCGATTCCGGGGTCACGGTCAGCCGCGGGGTGTCGATACCCGGGTTCGGCTTCGTCGTGCTTCGGCGCACGGCGCAGGGCTGGGACGTCGACGTGCACGACGTCGCGGGCCGGGTGGAGCGGCGCTGTTGGTTCCGCGGCGGGCGCGTCGGCTGCGCACCCCGTCGGTGACCGTGCGGCCACGGTCGGGAAGACGGCGGCTCAGTCGGGGCGCCATTCCAGCGCGGTGTCGGCGCCGAGCTCCGAGGCCGCGAGATGCGCGGCGACCGACGCGAACACGATCGCTCCGCCGATCAGGGTCGCCCGGTTCGGCGCCTCGTGCACCACCAGCCAGACCCACAGTGGTGCGAGTGGCGCGTCGAGCGCGCCGATCAGTCCCGTCTCGACCGGCGACAGCCGGCGTGCACCGAGCACGAACAACGGCAAGCCGATCGCGAAGTTCACGACGCCGAAGGTCGCCAGCAGCCCGAGGGCGCCGGCGTGCGTCGCGAGCGGCTCGCCGAAGGGCCAGCACACCACGCCGCTCAGCAACGAGGACAGGCAGGCCGTCAACAGCACCGGCACCTCCGGATGGCGGCGCACGACGACCGTGGTCACGGCCATCGTGAGGGCCATGCCCAGCGCGAACGCATCGCCGAGCCAACCGCCGTGACCACCGAAGCCGACCATCACCGCGACGCCGAACAATGCGCCGGCGCTCGCGATCAATCCGCCGCGGCCCGGCCGCTCGCGGAGCAGCCACCAAGCGAGTACCGCGGCCATGAACGGCGTGGTCGCATAGATCACCGCGACGTTCGCGACGCTCGTGTGGGTGAGTGCGCAGAGGTAGAAGATCATCCCGAGCGCGCCCTGCGCGACGAACAGCACGCCGAGCCAGCCCATCGCGCGCAACGCGGCCCAGCCGCGCGGCTCGCGCAGGAAAGGCATCGCGAGCGCGAGCGCGACCCCGCCGAATATCCCGCGCCACGCGAGCAAGGTCCACACGTCGACCGGTATCAGGCGCGTGAACAAGCCACCGAGGCTCCACGCGACGGCGGAGCCGGTCACACAGGCGAAGCCGATTCGTCGGCTGGCGCGGCTCATCCGCAGGGATCCGAGGGGTTGGTGGACGGCCGCGCATTCTGCCACGAACGCGCGGCGCGGACCCAGCGAAATGCGTGGCGTCGCCGCCGACGATCAGCGCGCGAACAGGTGCGGCCGCAGGTGCTCGACGATCCGAAGCCACGCGTCGCTCGCCGGATCGATCGGCGGCATGTGAGAGACGCCGGCGAGCGGCAACCAATCGACCCGATCGCCGGCGCGCCGCGCGGCCTCGACGTAGCTCGCCGCGAGCTCGAACGGCACCGACTCGTCCTCGGTGCCGTGCACGACCAGTTGCGTCACGCCGAGCGGGAGCAGGGTGGCCGGATCGGTCCAGGCGTCGTCGGCGGCGCGCGGAACGAACGCGTCGACCGCGCCGCTCCCCAGACCGCGGCGCCGGGCGTCGGCGAGGTCGGCGACCGCGCCGATCGCGACCGCGAGCCGCGGCATCGCCGCCGGCGGTGCGCCGGGCGACCCGGGCGGCAGGCGTTGGCGCGCGGCGCACCAGAGCGCGAGGTGACCGCCGGCCGAATGGCCGAGCACCACCGGCGCGCGAGGCTCGAGCGGATGGCGCTCCCAGAGTCGCGCGCCGAAGTCGAATGCCGCGGCGACGTCGTCGAAGGTTCGCGGACAACCGCCGCCGCTGCCGCCGACGCGGCGATACTCGACGTTCCAGGTCGCGACGCCGCGGCGGGCGAGGTCGACCGCGAGCGGTGCCATCACGTCGCGCCGATAGGCTTCGCGCCAGAATCCACCGTGCAAGAGGATCACCAGCGGCACGCGATCCGCGGGCGCGAGGGGCAGCCGCAGATCGCCGACCTGGTCGATCGCCGCGCCGTATCGAAGGGTCGCGTACGGATGGGCGGTCGTGCTCGCGAGATGCTGCAGGGCCCAGTGCAGACTGTGGTCGCCGCGGCCGCTGATGCACGCGTCGGTCGCTCGGTCCAGCGGGTCCGGCGTGTAGTCGATCCGTCGCCCGCGCGCCGCGTACGCCGACGCGTGAGCGGCGAGCGCGGCGTCCCGAGCCGCCTCGCGCGCGAGCACGAGCGCATCGATCCCGCCGGCCTCGATCGCGCGGCGCGCTTGCGCGGCGTCCCCGGTGGCGAGCACTTGCCACTCGAGACCGGCCGTCGCGGGCCAGGCGACCGCGCGCTCGGCGTCGCGAGCCGCTCCCGGTGGGGTCACGACCAGGATCCGATGGAGCGCAGCGTCCGTGGTCGCGCGGTGAGGGGTCGGTGCCATCCCGGCAATCGTAGCAGGCGCGCGGCTTCGCCTCGCGCGGCGCGTCGCTCAGCGCGGCGCGTCGCTCAGCGCAGGGCGTCGCTCACCGCGCGCGCGGTCACGTCGCTCACGCGCACGTTGGACTCGTCGGTCACACCGGCGATGTGCGGGGTCAGGATCAGGTTCGGCGTTCCACGGAACGCGCTGCCGGCCGCCGCATCGACCGGCTCGGTCTCGAACACGTCGAGCGCCGCGCCGCCGAGGCGCCCGTTCCGCAGAGCGTCGATCAATGCCGCTTCGTCGACGATGCCGCCGCGCGCCGCATTGATCAGGATCGCGTCGCGCTTCATCCGCGCCAGCGCGGCGGCGTCGATCAGCCGACGCGTGGTCGGCGTCAGCGGCGTGTGCAGGCTCACGACGTCGCTCGACGCGAGCAGCGTCTCGAGCGTGAGGCGCTCGGCGTGACGCCACGCCGCGTGGTCCGCCGGCAGGAACGGATCGTACGCCGCGACCTGGAAGCCGAGCGCGTTCGCCTTGTGCGCGGTCAAGCGGGCGATCGCCCCGTACCCGACCAATCCGAGTCGCTTGCCTTCGCCTTCGCGGCCGATCGAATCCATCCTCGGCCACGCGCCCGCCATCACCCGGTCGCTCGCGAACCAGGCGCGGCGCAGCAGTAGCAGCGCTGCGGTCAGCACGTATTCGGCGACCGCGAGGTCGTTCGCGCCGGTCGCCGGCCGGACCGCGATGCCGCGCGCCGCGCAGGCCTCGACGTCGATGTTGTCGAGGCCGACCCCGAGGCGACCCACGACCTGCAGTCGGCTCGCCGCGTCGAGCAGCGCGCCGCGCACCGGCGTCCGATTGCGGACGATCAGCGCGCGGCAGTCGGCGACCGCGGCGAGCAAGCGCTCCGGCTGATCGACGAGCTTCGGGTCGTAGAGCACGGTGCGACCGGCGAGGTGCCGCGCGATCGCCGCCTCGTCCATGAATTCGCTGATCACGACGTCGCTCATGCGCGCTGCTCCGCCAATCGCTGGATCTGTTCGTGGAGCTCCGCGGGGATCTCGATCGCCGTCGCGCGCGCGCGGCGCTCGAGCCGCCGATCGCCGGGGAGCCGCACGCCGGGCTCGGCGCTGATCGTCGCGAGCAGGTCCTGCATCCGCGCGCCGTAAGCTGGGCCGGCGAACGCCGCGGGATCGAGCGCGATCAGCAGCTGACCGACCCCGGGCGCCTCGCCGCGGTCGTCGAGGAACGAACTCGCTTCCCAGCCGAATCGGGCGCCGACCAGCGCCGCGCACAGGATCTCGACCATCAATGCGAGCGCCGCACCCTTCGCGCCGCCGATCGGCAGCAGCGATCCCGCGAGCGCGGTCGCCGGATCGTCGGTCGGACGGCCGGCCGCGTCGATCGCCCAGTCCGTCGGGATCTTCCGTCCCGCGTTCTGCGCCGCGACGACCTTGCTGCGTGCGACGAGCGACAGCGCCAGGTCGATCACGAGCGCGGGCCGCCCGGGAATCGGCGCGGCGAACGCGATCGGGTTCGTGCCCATCATCGGCCGCGCGCCGCCGTGAAAGGCCATCGCACGGGGGGTGTTGGACGCCAGCAGCGCGATCAGGCCCCGGTCGGCGAGACGCTCGACGGTCGCGCCCGCCTGGCCGACGTGGTGCGACGCGCGGATGCCGGCGGCCACGATGCCGGCGTCGGCGATCAGCGCGGGGATTCGAGCGATCGCGAGGTCCAGCGCGGGGTAGGCAAAACCGCCGCCGGCATCGATCCACAGGCTCGCGGATCGCGCTCCGACGACCCTCGGCACGGCTTGTCCGTCGATCTTGCCGGACTTGACCTGGGCCGCGTACGCCGGGATGCGGGCGAGGCCGTGACCCGCCTGCCCGTCGACCTCGGCGCCGACGAGCGCGCGGGCGGTCGACGCCGCGGCCGCGGCCGACGCGCCGCTCGCCGCGAGCGCGCGCACCGCGAGCGCCTCGGCCTCGGCCGGATCCAGACGGCGCATCGGCACGCGGTCCGCGCCCCCGTCAGGCGCTGCGGTAGAGTTTGGTCATCACGAATTCGCGATGACCGAGCGCCTCGGCGCAGGTGTACCGGCCGTTCGCGGTGCGGACGATGCAGTCGATCAACCGATCGCCCGCCTGGTCGATCGTCAACTCCCGCCGCACCACCCCGGAGACGTCGAGGTCGATGTGTTCGCTCATCACGCGCACCGTGCGCGGGTTACCGCTGATCTTGATCACCGGCATGATCGGATTGCCGATCACGTTGCCTTGACCCGTCGGAAACACGTGCACGACGTAGCCCGCGGCCGCCTGCAGCGTGCAGCACTCGGCCGCCGCCGAGGAGGTGTCCATGAAGTAGAGCCCGCGCCCGCGCTGCGGCGCCTCCGCCGGCTCGAGCACGTCGATGAAGCGGGTCTTCTTGCCGATCTTCTCGAGATTGCCGAGCGCCTTCTCCTCGATCGTCGTCAGTCCGCCGGCGATGTTGCCCTTCGTCGGCTGGCTGTCGGAGAGATCCGAGGTCTTGTGCGCCTCGATCACGTCGCGCTGGTACGCGGTCCACGTCCGCATGAACTTCTCGCGGATCTCCGGCGTTGCGGCGCGCGCGGCGGCAAGGTGCTCGGCGCCGGTGAGCTCCGAGGTCTCGCCGAAACATCCGTACAGGCCGAGCGGCACGAGTTTGTCGTACATGTTGCCGACGGTCGGGCAGGACGCGAGTCCGGTCGTCGTGTCGCTCTCGCCGCACTTCGCGGCGACCCAGACGTCGCCGAGCGGACACTCGACCCGCACCTGCTCGGAAGCCAGGTGCACGAATTCCTTGGCCTTGCGCGACGCGGCGGCGACGGTCGCGATGTCGCCGTTGCCCTCGATCCAGAAGCCCGCGACCGGCTTGCCGGTCTTCGCGATGCCCGCGACGACCTGCTCGGTCCATGCGGGTTCGATGCCGATCACGATGCAGGCGGCGACGTTCGGGTTCGCCCCGGTGCCGATCATCGTGCGGAAGTGCAATTCGAGGTCTTCGCCGAATTGCAGGCGGCCGTACGCGTGCGGCAGCGCGATCGTGCCCTGGATGTGCGCGGCGACGGCCTCGCAAGCGGCATTCGAGATGTCGTCGAGCGGCAGGATCGCGACGTAATTGCGGACGCCGACGCGGCCGTTCTCGCGGCGATACGCCCAGACGGTACGGTTGGAGAGATCCATGGGTGTCACCAGCGCTTGGTCTTCAGGTTGTGGGTATGAACGTGGTCGCCCTTGCGGATCGGCGCGACCACGCGACCGATGTCCTCGCCGTACTTGATCACGGTGTCGCCGACGGCCAGGTCCTGCAGCGCGATCTTGTGCCCGATCGGGACGTCCTGATTGCACGTCGCCCGCCGCTCGCTGTTGTCCTCGGTCACGACGCACAGCATGTCGGTGCCCGCGGTGAGCCCCTCGACCACGACCACGCCGACGTTATCGCGGCGGTCGTGGATCAATAGATGAGGTATGTTTGCCATGGATTGCACGGTCCACTGTGGTAAGTCTTGTATTAGATATAAGATTACAGATTAAGATGACGAATTCAAGTAGCCAAGCGACCCAGGGGGCGACCGGAACCATGCTGCGCAGCGCGCGATGGTACGAACGCGAGGACATGCGCGGCTTCGCGCACCGCCAGCGTACCCAGCAGATGGGCCTGCGGCGCGAGGAGTTCCTCGGCCGGCCGGTGATCGCGATCGTGAACACCTGGAGCGACATGAGTCCGTGCCACGTCCACCTGCGCGATCGCGCGGAGGCGGTCAAGCGCGGCGTGCTGCTCGCCGGCGGCTATCCCGTCGAACTGCCCGCGCTGTCGGTCGGCGAGGTGATGGTCAAGCCGACGACGATGATGTACCGCAATTTCCTCGCGATGGAGACGGAGGAGTTGCTGCGCTCCCATCCGATCGACGGTGCGGTGCTGCTCGGCGGGTGCGACAAGTCGACGCCGGGCTTGTTGATGGGCGCGCTCAGCATGGGCCTGCCGGCGATCTTCTGTCCGGCCGGGCCGATGTCCAACGGGCAGTGGCGCGGCGTCAAGACGGGCGCGGGAACCCATACGAAGAAGTATTGGGACGAGCTGCGCGCGGGGAACATCACCGCCGACGACTGGATCGACCTGGAGTCGCGGATGACGCGGTCGATCGGCACCTGCAACACGATGGGCACCGCGTCGACGATGACGTCCATCGTCGACGCGATGGGCTTGACCTTGACCGGCGCGTCGTCGATCCCCGCGGCGGACTCCGGGCACGTGCGGATGGCCTCGGCCTGCGGCGAACGCATCGTCGCGATGGTGCACGAGGGTCTGACGATCGACCGGATCGCGACCGCCGCGGCGTTTCGCAACGGCGTCGTCGCGTACATGGCGCTCGGCGGATCGACGAACGCCGCGATCCACCTGATCGCGATGGCGGGCCGGGCCGGCGTCGCATTGACGCTCGAGGATCTCGGCGCCGCGGCGCGCGAGACGCCGGTGCTCGCGAACCTGTTCCCCTCGGGCGATCGACTGATGGAGGATTTCTTCTTCGCCGGCGGCATGCCCGCGCTGCTCGCGAAGCTGCAGGATCGGCTCGACCTGGGCGCGCTCACCGTCGAGGGACGACCGCTCGGCGAGGCGCTCGCGCGCGCGCAGTGCTGGGACGACGACGTGATCCGCGGCGTCGACGATCCGGTGGTGCCCTTGTCGCGAGGGGCGACGCTCGCGGTGCTGCGCGGCAATCTGTGCCCCGACGGCGCGGTGCTGAAGTCGAGCGCGGCCGATCCGCGCTTGCTGCGGCACGAAGGCCGGGCGCTGGTGTTCGACGATCACGCGACCTTGTCGGCGCGGATCGACGACCCGGCGCTCGAGGTGGACGCGGATACCGTGCTCGTGTTGCGCAACGCCGGTCCGGTCGGCGCACCGGGGATGCCGGAGTGGGGGAATCTGCCGATCCCGAAGAAGCTGCTCGCGCGCGGCGTGCGCGACATGGTCCGTATCTCGGACGCGCGCATGAGCGGAACGCACTACGGTTGTTGCATCGTGCACGTGGCGCCGGAGGCGGCGATCGGCGGGCCGCTCGGGTGGCTGCGCACCGGCGATCGGATTCGGCTCGACGTGCCCGCGGGCCGGCTCGAGGCCTGCGTGGAGGAGGGCGAGTGGCAGCGGCGCCGCGCCGAATGGCGCGCGCCGGCATCCGCGTACCAGCGCTCGTACGCGGCGCTCTACCGGGCGCACGTGAGCCAGGCGCCGGCGGGTTGCGATTTCGACTTCCTGGCGGGGCGCGCACCGACGCCCGAGCCGCCGATCTACTGATGCCGAGGAGAGTGCCGATGGAGACGAACGCGTTCAAGCAGCGGCTCACGACGCCCGGGCCCGTTCCGCTGCTCGGGACCTGGCTGATGTCCGCCGCGCCGACGGTCGCCGAGGCGCTCGGCTTCTGCGGGTTCGATTTCCTCGTCGTCGACATGGAGCACAGTCCGCTCGACCTGGCGGACGCGGTCGGCTTGATGCGGGCGATCGCCGGCACGCCGTCCGAGTCGCTCGTCCGCGTGCCGTGGAACGACCAGGTTGACGTCAAGCGCGTGCTCGACGCGGGCGCCCGGAACGTGATGTTCCCGTTCGTGCAGAACGCCGAGGAGGCCGCGGCGGCGGTCGCGTATACCCGCTACCCGCCGCAGGGCGTGCGCGGGGTCGCGGCCGTGCACCGGGGGTCGCGCTACGGACAGACCCGCGACTACCTGCGCACCGCGAACGCGACGATCGCGGTCGTGATCCAGCTGGAAACGCCCGCAGCGCTCGAGCGACTCCCGGCGATCGCGGCGGTTCCGGGCGTCGACTCGCTGTTCCTCGGGCCCGGTGACCTGTCGGCGGCGATGGGTCGGATCGGCGAGATCGCGCATCCGGAGGTGCAGGCCTTGATCGCGAAGGCCGCCCGGGATGCGCACGCGGCGGGCAAGACGATCGGGACCGTCGGCGCGAATCCCGAGATCGTCGCCCAGTACCTCGGCTACGGCTACGATTGGGTCGCCGTCGCGTCGGATCTCGCGATGCTGACGGGTCGCGCGGGCGATTGCCTCGGTGCGATCCGCGGTCACGCCACCGGCTCGGCGGCCGCCGGGGCCGCCTATTGAGTCCGCGATGACGGCGCGGATCGCGTTGCGATCGGGCGACTGGCGCGCCGCCGTCGCGCCGACGATCGGTGGCGCGATCGTCGATCTCTCGCTCGGCGACCGCGCGATCCTGCGGCCGACGCCGGACGAGGCGTTCGCGCGGCAAGACGTGCGGCGCACCGGCGGGTATCCGCTCGTGCCGTACGCGAACCGCATCGCGCTCGGCCGCTTCCGCGTCGGCGCAAGCGAGTACCGGCTGCGCCGCAATTTTCCCGAGGGCGCGCATCCCCTGCACGGCGTCGGCTGGCGGCGGCCCTGGCAGGTCACGCACGCCGACGAGACCCGCTGCGAGCTGCGCCTCGAGCATCGGCCGCGCGGCGACGACGCACTCGACTGGCCGTTCGCGTTCGATGCGATCGAAACCGTCGAGCTCGGATCGCGGGGCCTGAGGATCGAATTGCGGGCGACGAATCGCGAGAACGTCGCGGTGCCGCTCGGCTTGGGATGGCACCCGCTGTTCCCGCGCCGCGATGGTCAACGGCTGCGATTCGCGGCGGACGGCTGGTGGCGCAACGGCGACGACGAGCTGCCGCAGCAGGCCGTTGCCGGTCTGCCCTGGGACGTCGAGCGCGGACTCGAGGTCGGCGAACGGTCGTTCGACAACGATTTCTACGGCTGGCGCGGCGAGGCGCAACTCGTCGAGCCCGATGGTTGCACGGTGCGGATCACGGCGGAGGCGTCGCTCCCGGTGCTGAGGGTGTTCGTGCCCGCGGGCCGCGATTTCCTGGGGATCGAGCCGGTCAGCCACGTCGCCGACGCGATCAATCGTCCGGCGCTGCGCGCGGGGAGCATGCCGGTCGTCGCTCCCGGCGAACGCGTCGGCGGCGCCGTCACGATCGGCACGGAGCGGCGCGCATGATCGCCGGGCCGGCGCGCGGCGCGCAGTTCCGCCGGGTGCTCGACTGCGGCTGCGCGGTCGGGGAATCCCCGGTGTGGCTGCCCGAGTCCGGCGAGTTGCTGTTCGTGGACGTGCCGGCCGGTCGTTGGTTTCGCTACGATCCGGCGCGCGGCACGCGCGTCGAATTCGACGCCGGCGAAGCGATCGGCTGCGTCGCGCCGGTGGTCGGCGGCGGTTTCGTCGCGGGGCTGCGCTCGGGCGTCTGGCGGTTCGACGCGGCGGGCGCGAACCGCACGCTGCTCGCCGCGAATCCCGAGGACACCGCGGTCAGTCGCTTCAACGACGGACGCGTCGACCCGGCCGGCCGGCTGCTGATCGGGACGATCGACGAGCCGAAGGTCGGCGGCCGCGCCGGCTTGTACCGGCTCGACCGCCGCGGTCTCGTGCGCCTCGCCGACGGGTTGATGACCTCGAACGGACTCGCGTTCTCGCCCGACGGCAAGACGATGTATCACTCGGATACGCCGCGATTCGTGGTCTACCGGTGCGACTACGACGTCGCGACCGGCGGCGCGACCAATCGCCGCGTGTTCGTGCGCATCGAACCGACGGCGACGGATCGCGGCCGTCCGGACGGGGCCGCGGTGGACGTGGAGGGGTGCTACTGGAGCGCGCTCTACGAGGGCGGCCGGGTCTGCCGTTACGATCCCGACGGCCGCTTGATCGCCACGTATCCGGTCCCGGCGCGCTCGCCGACGATGCCCGCATTCGGCGGACCGGAACTCACCACGCTGTACGTGACGACCGCTCGCGATCCGGACGGCCGGGGCGGCGACTTGTTCGCGCTGGATGCGGGCGTCGCCGGATTGGCGCCGCATGCCTTCGACCCCGATGTCTGAACCGAACGGCGACCCCGATCGCCCACCGCAGGTGCCGTGATGAACGCCAACCATCCGTCCGTCCACTATCACTCGCTCGAAGGCCGCTCGGTGCTGATCACCGGCGGCGCCTCCGGGATCGGGGCCGCGTTCGTCGAGGCGTTCGCCGCGCAGCGCGCGCGCGTGAGCTTCCTCGACGTCGACACGGCCGCCGGCGAGGCGCTCGCGCAGCGCACCGGCGCCCGCTTCCTCGAATGCGATCTGCTCGACATCGATGCGCTGCGAGCGGCGGTCGCGCAGGTCGAACGCGCGCAGGACGGGATCGGCGTGCTCGTGAACAACGCCGGCAAGGACGATCGGCAGGAGTTCGCGAAGATCGAGCCGGCCGACTGGCGGCGGTTGCTCGCGTTCAATCTCGATCATCAGTTCTTCGCGAGCCAGGCGGTCGCGCCGGGCATGGCGGCGCGCGGCGGCGGCTCGATCGTGATGCTGGGCTCGGTTTCCTGGATGCGGGGCCGCCCCGGCATGGCCGCCTACACGACCTCGAAGGCGGCGATCAACGGCTTGACGCGCACGCTCGCGCGCGAACTCGGCGCAGCGGGGATCCGCGTGAACTGCATCGTGCCGGGTGCGATCCTGACCGAGCGTCAGCGCGCGCTGTGGCTCACGCCGGATCTGGATCGGCAATTCATCGAATTGCAGGCCTTGAAGTTCCGCCTGACCGCGGAACACGTCGCGCGGCTCGCGCTGTTCCTCGGTTCCGACGAGAGCGCGGGGTGCACCGGCGCGAACTTCCTCGTCGACGCGGGTCTCACGCAGAACTGACCGGCCGCGAGCGGCGCTCTCAGGTCAAGGTCACCGCGTAGACGAGGTCGCCCGACCTCACGCGGCTCACGCGCCACTCGACCTTGCGCTTCTGCAGCGACAGCGCGACGCGGTCGATCACCAGGATCGGGCTGCCGACCGGCACGCCGAGGATCCGCTGGTCCGCCGCGGTCGCGAGATCCGCGCAGACTTCCTCGCGCGTCGCGACGATGTTGATGCCGTATTCCGTCTGGTACAAGGAGTAGAGCGTGTTCGGGAGGCCGGCACGCTTCTCGATACCCGCGAACAGGTGCGCGGGGAGGATGATCACCTCGTGCAGCGCCGGCTGTCCGTCGATCAAGCGCGTGCGCGTGATCTCCACGACGCGGGCGTCGCGATCGAGATCGAGCTTGGCGCGCTCGGCGGCACGCGCGAGCCGCGTCTTCACCGTCTCGCCCGCGCGCGCGGGCTTCAGGCGCTCGCCGCCGGGACGCGAGATCCGGAAGAAGCGGAACAGCGAGCGCTCCTGGGTGTGCTCGGCGATGTAGGTCCCCTTGCCCTGCCGCCGCTCGAGCAACTTCTCCGCGGTCAACGCGTCGAGGACCTTGCGCACCGTGCCTTGACTGACGCCGAGTTCCTTCGCGAGGCTCTGTTCGCTCGGCAAGGCTTCGCCGGGGCGCCAGGCGCCCTGGACGACCCGGTTGACGACGATGTCGTAGACCTGTCGGTACAGAGGACGATAGCCCGGCGTTTGGCTCACACGACTCTCCCTGGCGGCAGGCGGGACACTACGATGAACGCGCTTGCGCTGTCCATCCCGCCGATCCACGGTGGCGAGGCCGCGGCGCGCTTGCGAGGCGGTTCATGTCTTATATAAGATATAAGGGTTGGCGGTCTCGAAGCAAGGCCGCTGCCGGCGACCGCGGCGCGGTGCCGGCGCGAATCCACGCGGATCACGGGTGCTCGACCAATGCATGACGACGATTCCATCGACAGGGCGCCCGGTCGGCGCCGCGACGCGGTGACGCGATGCCGCTGATCGAACGGGCGGACGGGTTCGACCTCGTGATCGGCGGCGTGACCTTGCTGCGCCACCGGCGGCATGCGCCCTGCGCGTACCTCGGCGCCGGCGAGCCCGACGTGCGGATGACCCACGGTCACTTCCGGATCGAGGACTACCTGGTCTCGCGGGTGCCGCTCGTCGATGCGCAAATCACGTCGCGAGCCGGCGGGGCGCAGATCGTCCTGGCGGCCGCGGGTTCCGCGGGACCGAAGCTCGTGTTGGGCGTCGACGAGTCGGATCGACATCTCGTGCTGTCGTGGCACTGCGAAACGGCCGGCGTGAACCGCTGCTGGCTGCGCGTCGCCGCGAGCGCGAACGAACGGGTCTGGGGCGGTGGCGAGCAATTGTCGTATTTCGATCTGCGCGGCCGGCGCTTCCCGCTGTGGACGTCGGAACCCGGCGTCGGGCGGGACAAATCGACCCGGATCACGTTCGAGTCCGATCGTCGCAACGGCGGCGGTGGCGATTACTACACGACGAACTATCCGCAGCCGACCTACCTGAGTTCGAGTCGCTATGCGCTGCACGTCGAGACCACGGCGTTTGCGGCGTTCGACTTCCGGCACGCGGATTTCCACGAGATCGAGGTCTGGGAGGTGCCGGCCCGGATCGAGGTCTGGCACGCGCCGCACTTCCGGGATCTGGTCGAGACGCTGTCGGCGCGGTTCGGACGCCAGCCGCGCTTGCCGGCGTGGGTGCTGGGCGGCGCGATCGTCGGCCTGAAGGACGGTGCGCGCAGCTTCGAACGGCTCGAACGCATCATCGCGGCCGGGAGCGCGGTCAGTGGGTTGTGGTGCGAGGACTGGGTCGGGATCCGCGAGACCTCGTTCGGCAAGCGCTTGTTCTGGGATTGGCGCTGGAACCAGGATCGCTATCCGGGGCTCGACCAGAAGATCCGCGAACTCGACGCCCGCGGGATCCGGTTCCTCGGCTACGTGAACCCGTACCTGTGCACCGACGGCGGCCTGTTCGAGGAAGCCGCGGGCGCGGGCTATCTCGTGCGCCGTCTCGACCGCGACGAGATCTACCTCGTCGATTTCGGCGAGTTCGAGTGCGGCATGGTCGATTTCACCCATTCGGGCGCACGGTCCTGGTTCGCGGAGCGGGTGATCGGGCAGAACATGCTCGACTTCGGACTGTCCGGATGGATGGCCGATTTCGGCGAATACCTGCCCGTCGACGTGCGGCTCGCGAGCGGCCTGGACGGCATGCTCGCGCACAACGCATGGCCCACCGTGTGGGCGAAGGTGAACGCGGACGCGGTCGCGAGCCGGGGCAAGACCGGCGACACGGTCTTCTTCATGCGCGCGGGCTTCACCGGCGTGCAGCGGTATTGTCCCTTGCTCTGGGCCGGCGATCAGTCGGTCGATTTCACCCGTCACGACGGCCTGCAGACGGTGATCTGCGCAGCGCTGTCGTCGGGCCTGCTGGGCAACGCGTACCATCACAGCGACATCGGCGGCTACACGAGCGTGTTCGGCAACGTGCGCACCGCCGAGTTGCTGATGCGCTGGGCGGAGATGGCGGCGTTCACCGCGGTGATGCGGACGCACGAGGGCAATCGTCCCGGCGAGAACCTGCAGATCGACCAGGACCCCGACGTGCTCGCGCACTTCGCGCGGATGACCCGCGTCTACCGGCATCTGTCGCCTTATCTCGCCGATCTATCGGCCGAGGCCGAGCGCTGCGGACTGCCCGTGCAGCGACCGCTGTTCCTGCATTTCGAGGCGGACGAACGGGCGTACGCGACGCAAACCACCTATCTCTACGGTGCGGACGTGCTGGTCGCGCCGGTGATCGACGCGGGTGCGCGCCGCTGGACCGCCTATCTCCCGGCGGGCGTCGAGTGGATCCACGCCTGGAGCGGCGCCGAGTACCCCGGCGGGAACGATGCGCAGGTCGATGCGCCGCTCGGTCGACCCCCGGTGTTCTATCGCAAGGACAGCCGCTACGCGGCCTTGTTCGCGGGCCTCCGCGCCTGTTGAGTGAGCCCGCCGCGCGCGAGCCGACGCGAATGGGCCAAGCGTCGACGCGTCCGGCGAACCGGGGGCGCGGGCGGGTGCGGTAACCTATCGTCTACCGGGATCCATCCGCTGGTGTGGTGCAATGACGAATTCGCTTGAGTCCTCTTCGGTCGATCTGGTCGTCGTCGGCGGCGGGATCAACGGCGCCGGTATCGCGCGCGACGCGGCCGGCCGCGGCCTGTCGGTGCTGCTCGTCGAGCGCGGCGACCTCGGCAACGCGACCTCGTCGGCGTCGTCGAAGCTGATCCACGGCGGATTGCGATATCTCGAGCAATATCAGTTCCGGCTCGTGCGCGAGAGCCTCGCGGAACGGGAAGTCTTGCTGGCCGCGGCCGGCCATCTGATCTGGCCGCTGCGATTCGTGTTGCCGCTGCACCGGGGCCTGCGGCCCGCGTGGGTGCTGCGGACCGGCCTATGGCTCTACGACCACATCGGCGGACGAGACCGCTTGCCGCCGACGCGCACGCTCCGGCGCGGCCGTGATCCGGAGCTCGATCCGCTGCGCGCCGAGTTCCGCCGGGGCTTCGAATATTCCGACTGCTGGGCGGACGACGCGCGGCTGGTCGTGACCAATGCGGTCGACGCGCGTGCGCGCGGCGCGAGCGTCGAGGTCGGCACGACGTTCGAAGCCGCGCGGCGCGAGGGTCGCGAATGGCAGGTTCGGCTCGCGAGCCCGGGCGGCGGCGGCCGCATGGTGCGTGCGCGCGCGCTCGTGAACGCCGCGGGCCCGTGGGTCGAGCAGATCCTGCGCGGCAGTGGGGCGCCACGGCGCAACGCGGTGCGTCTCGTGAAGGGGAGCCACATCGTCGTCCCGCGGGTGTACTCCGGCGAGCAGGCCTATACGCTGCAAAACCGCGACGGACGGGTCGTGTTCATGATCCCGTACGAGAAGGCGTTCACGTTGATCGGCACGACCGACGTGCCGTTCGACGGGGACCCGACCGAGCTGCGCGCGGATGCCGAGGAGATCGAGTACCTGTGCCGATCGGCATCCGATTACCTGCCGACCCCGATCTCGCCCGGCGACCTGCGCTGGAGTTACGCGGGCGTGCGGCCCTTGCACGACGACGGCGCCCAGAACGCCTCGACGATCACGCGCGACTACGTGTTCGACCTCGACGCGCCGCCGGCCGCGGCACCGATGCTGTCGGTGTTCGGCGGCAAGCTGACGACCTATCGAAAGCTCGCGGAGCACGCCCTCGCGCAATTGCTGCCCGTGCTCGGCGTGCGCACGGGACCGTGGACGCGCGCCGCGACGCTGCCGGGTGGCGACTTCCCGCCGGGAGGCTACGAGGCGTTCGCGCACTCGATGCGCCTGCGGCACGGCGGGTTCCCGCCGACCTTGATCGATCGGCTCTGCCGCGCGTACGGCACGATCGCCGAACGGATCCTCGGCGGCGCGGTCGACCCGCGCGGCCTCGGCGAGGAGATCGCACCCGAACTGTTCGAGGCGGAGTTGCAGCACCTGCGGGAGCGGGAATGGGCGCGCAGCGCCGACGACGTGCTGTGGCGCCGCTCCAAGCTCGGGTTGCGCTACGACCGCGCGCAGGCGGATCGCGTGCGCGCGTGGTTCGGCGGCTGAGCCGACGCCTTCAAGGCGCGACCGGATCGCGCCCGGTCCAGTCGCGCCACAGCGCCAGCGCGATCGCGAGCACGACCGGCCCGATGATCGCACCGATCAGACCGAATGCGGCGATCCCGCCGATCACGCCGAAGAACGTCGGCAGGAACGGGATCTTCGCGATGTTGCTGATCAACAGGGGCCGGATCACGTTGTCGGTCGGATGCACCGCGAGCAAGCCCCACGCGAGCAGCGCGATCCCGCGCCACGCATGCCCGGCGGCGATCAGGTACAGCGCGACCGAGCCCCACACGAGACTGGTGCCGAGCACCGGCACGACCGACAGCACGCCGGTCAGCGCGCCGAGCAGCACGGCGCCGTCGACGCCGATCATCCAGTAACCGAGCCCCGCGACCAGTCCCTGCGCGAGCGCGGTCACGACGAGCCCGTACGCGACCGCGCGGGTGGTGGTCGCGGCGACCGCGAGATAGGGATCGAGGCGCGCGCCGACGAGCCGGTCGAGCGCGCGCCGGCCGCTGCGCGCGAGCGCGCCGGCGTCGCGGTACACGAAGAACGCGGTCATCAAGGTGACGAACAGTTCGGAGGCGCCGCGTCCGACCCGGCCGAGCACCGACGTGATCCGCAAGGTCGAGCGCCGCATCCAGTCGCTGATCTCCCGGCCGATCAGCGCCGGCTCGGCCCGCCAGTGCGCGACCTGGCGCTGCAATTCGTCGCCGAGCCAAGGGATCGACCGCAGGAACGGCGGCAGCGGACGGCCGTTCGCCGCCGCGGTCGACAGCGCCTGGTAGGCGATCCGGCTCTCGTCGGTGATCGCCTTGATCAACCACAGCGAGGGCACGACGAGGGCCGCGGTGACGAGCAGCACCATCGCGAGCGCCGCGAGCGCCCGGAAGCGTCCGAACGGGCGGCGGACGATCCGATAGACCGGCCAGGTCACGTAGCACAGGACCAGCGACCACGCGACCGGCGCGAGGAACGGCCGCAGCACGGTCACGCACGCGAGCGCGAGCGTCGCGAGCAGGACAGCGAGTGCGAGGCGCTTGGGTTCCAAAGTGGTCCGTTCGGCGAGCCGCCGTCGAAATTCGTCGCGCGCCGGCATTGTCGCGCAAAATCGGTCGCGCGGCCTAGCCGGCATCCGCCTAGCCGCCTACGGGGAATCGCGGGTCGGATTGGCCCGATACGCGGCTTGCCGCGCGTCGACGGTCGCACCAAGATGCGGGTTCCAGCGACGGAGCGCTCGACCGTGCCCATCGGAAGCGACGAATCGGACGAGCCGCGCGGCCTCAGCGCCGCGGCGGCGGCGGATCGGCTGCGGGCCGGCGGTTACAACGAACTGCCGTCGGCGGACCACCGCAACCTCGTGCGCATCGTCCTCGAGGTGCTGCGGCAGCCGATGTTCGCGCTGTTGATCGCCGGCGGGGTGGTCTACCTGCTGCTCGGCGATCGCGTCGAGGCGTTGATCCTCCTGCTCTTCGCATCGCTGTCCGTCTCGATCACGATCGTGCAGGAGTCGCGGACCGAGCGGGTGCTCGAGACGCTGCGCAATCTCGCGAGTCCGCGCGCGATCGTGATCCGCGACGGCCGGCGCGTGCAGATCGCGGGGCGCGAGGTCGTCGTCGGCGATCTGATGATCGTGACCGAAGGCGACCGCGTGGCCGCGGATGCGACCCTGCTCACCGCGGAGGACCTGCTGGTCGACGAATCCTTGCTGACCGGCGAGTCCGTGTCGGTGCGCAAATCCGCGCGCACCCGCGACGCCGGCGCCGCGCCGCGGCGGGACGCGCCCGGGGGCGAGGAGTCGCCGCAACTGTACGCGGGCACGCTGATCGTCCGCGGTACCGGCCGGGCGCAGGTGCACGCGACCGGCGCCCGCAGCGAGATGGGCAAGATCGGCCACGCGCTGCGCGGGATCGAGCTGGAGCCGGCGCACCTGCAACGGCAGCTGCAGTGGCTGGTCCGCGATTTCGCGATCGTCGGGGCGATCGCGGGCGGCTCGGTCGTGGTGCTGTTCGGGTGGTTGCGCGGCTCGTGGCTGAACGCGCTGCTCGCCGGCATCGCGATCGGGATGTCGCTGCTGCCCGAGGAATTCCCGCTGGTGATCGCGGTCTTCATGGCGATGGGCGCGTGGCGGATCTCGCGCGCGCGGGTGCTCACGCGGCGCGCGGCGGCGATCGAGACGCTCGGCGCGACGACGGTGCTGTGCACCGACAAGACCGGCACCTTGACCGAGAACCGCATGAGCGTCGCCACGGTCGTCGCGGCGGAGGCGAGCTGGCGGCCGCTCGATCCGGGACCGCTCCCGGAGCCGGTGCGGCGCGTCGTGCGCGCCGCGTTGCGCGCGACCGCGCGGGAGCCGGTCGACCCGATGGACCTCGCGGTGCACGCGCTCGCCCGCGAACACGGCGAGACCGCGCCCCCCGCGTCGAGCTACGTGCGCAGCTACGGGCTGCGCCCGGACCTGTTCGCGGTCGCGACCGTGCTGCGCGGCGACGACGGCCGACTAACCGCGCACGCGAAGGGGGCGGCCGAGGCGATCGCGTCGCTGTGCCATCTCAGCACCGATCGGGCCCGCGCGCTCGGCACGGCCGTCGATGCGCTCGGCGCGTCCGGGATCCGCGTGCTCGCGGTCGCCGAAGCGGCGCTCGACCCGAGCGTCGGCGCCGACGAACTGCCCGACTCGCCGCGGGGCATCGCGTTCGAGTACGCCGGACTGCTCGGATTCGCGGATCCGTTGCGCGCGAACGTGCCGGCCGCCGTCGCCGAGTGCCGCTCGGCGGGGATCCGCGTCGTGATGATCACCGGCGACTATCCGACGACCGCGGCCGCGATCGGGCGCGAGGCCGGTCTCGATACCGCGCACGTGCTGACGGCCGAGCAGCTCGACGCCGCCGACGATGCGCGGCTCGCGACCTTGGTCAAGGAGACCAGCGTGTTCGCGAGGATCCGGCCGGCGGACAAGCTGCGCATCGTGCAGAGCCTGAAGGCGGCGGGCGAGGTCGTCGCGATGACCGGCGACGGCGTGAACGACGCGCCGGCGATCAAGGCGGCGCATATCGGGATCGCGATGGGCGGCCGCGGCACCGACGTGGCTCGCGAAGCCTCGTCGATCGTGCTGCTGGACGACGACTTCGGGTCGATCGTGCAGACGATCCGGCTCGGTCGCCGGATCTACGACAATCTGGTGAAGGCGATCGAGTACATCGTCGCGGTGCACATCCCGATCGCCGGGCTCGCGCTCACGCCGCTCCTGCTCGGCTTGCCGCTCGTGCTGTCGCCGATCCACATCGCGTTCCTCGAGATGATCATCGATCCGGCGTGCTCGCTGGTGTTCGAAGCGGAACCGGAGGAAGACAACGTGATGCGCCGACCCCCGCGGGATCCGCGCGAGCCGCTGCTGCGGCCGCGGCGCTTGCTCTGGGCGGTCGCGCAGGGCACGGTGTCGTTCCTCCTGCTCGCCGCGCTGCTGGTGATCGGTGCGCGCGCCGGCGTCGCGGCCGAGCGCTTGCGGGCGATCGTGTTCGTCTCGCTGGTCGTCGCGAACCTGTCGTTGATCCTGGTGAACCGCAGCTTCGGCGCGACCTGGTCCGGCGCCGTGGGTCGCCCGAACCGGTCCCTGTGGATCCTGTTCGGCGCGGTGATCGCGATGCTCGCGGTCGCGGTCGGTTGGGGGCCGGCCGCGGGTCTGTTCCACTTCGCGACGCTCGGTTGGCGCGCCGCCGGGATCGGCGTCGCGGTCGGCGTCGTCGCGTTCGCGCTGCTCGAGGGACTCAAAGGGCTCTGGTTCCGGCGCGCGCCGCCGTGATCCCGGCGGGCCGCTACGGGCCTGCGGCCGGCAACCGGAACCAGGTCCGGCCGCCCGCGTGCAGCTTCTCGAAGCCGATCGTCCCGCGATGCGCCTCGATGATCGAGCGGCTCGCCGCGAGGCTGAGACTGAGCGAGGGCGCCGACGTCGCGAGCGAGGGCTCGAACGCGTCGTGATCCGTCGCCGGTGGATGGGCGCCGTCGTCGATCACGTTCGTGAGGACGGCGTCGGCGGCGGCGCGGATCTCCACGCGGACGCATGGCATGCCACCCTGGGGATCGGCCGCCGCGAAGCCGCTGCGGACCAAGCTCAGCAACACGTACTGGATGCGCGCCGCGTCGACGCGAATCTCGGGCAGACCGGGTTCGAGGTCGATCTCGAGGCGGCCGTGGTATTCGGCGGCGATACCGCGCAGAGGCGCGTCGATCGCCGCGATCAAGTCCTCGATCCGGTGGCGGTTCGCGGGCGCGACCGGTGCGGTGTGCCGCGCGCGAATCCGGCCGACGTCCGCGCCGGCTTCGAGCGCGAGGCGTGCGATCTCGCGGAATATCGCGGCCGTCTGCTCGATCGGCGGGCTCGCGCCCGCGAGCATCCGGCTGCCGGCCTGCGCGAACGCGGCGATCGCGCCGAGCGGCTGATTCATGTGGTGCGCGAGCCACGCCGCGAGTTCCTCGAGCTCCGCGCGGCGGGCGACGTCCGCGACCCGATGAGCCGGGAATTCCACGGCTCCGGCCGCCGAATCCCGTGCGGCTGTCTGCCTGATCATGGACGAAATCGTCGCGCGTCGCTCGCGGTCCCGCAGCCGGGAATTCTACCTAGTGCGGCTCCGGGCGATCGCCGCGATCGCGTGCTCGAGGGCGCCGGGTTCGGCGGTCGCGATCTCGACCACGTCGGCGCGCTCGTCGGCACCGACCGGCTCCAGCGTCGCGAGTTGCGTTTCGAGCACACCGCGATCCGCGTCCGAAGGATCCGCGCCGCGGCGCTGGCGCGCCGCGACCCGGGCCGTCAACACCGTCGGGTCGGCCCGGCAGGACAGAATGACCAGCGGGACCCCGGCCGCGGCGGCGAGCGCGCGATAGCGGTCGCGGTCGACGCGGCGCAAGCTGGCCGCGTCGAGGATCGTCGGGACCCCGCCCTCGAGACAGGTGCGGGCGCCATCGATCAGCCGCGCGTAGGTGCGCGCATCGGCCGGCGGATCGTGCGCGACCGGCGCGGCGCCCGCGAGACGTTTGCGTTCGACGTCGGAGCGGATCCGGATCGCGGCCACGCGCGCGACGAGCCGTTCGCTCAGCCAGGATTTCCCCGATCCCGAGGGTCCGTGCATCGCGACGAGTACCGCCGGCGGCGGACTCGCGAAACCCGCGGCGGTGCGGATCCGCGCGCGCGCGCGGTCGGTGAACGCCTGGCGACCGGCGGCGCCGGTTCCGGCGGCGCCGGCCTCGGCGGCGAGCGTGTCGACCATCGCGCGGACCAGCGCACGATACACCGCGTAGAACGGCAGCAACGCGACGCCGGCGTAGTCGCCGGTGTCGCCGACGTAGGCGTCGAGGAACACCGCGGCGAGGTCGGGCCGCGATCGTCCGACGAGGTCCATCACGAGGAACGCGGTGTCGCTCATCACGTCGATCCAGCGCAGCGCCGGATCGAATTCCAGGCAGTCGAACGGCACCAAGCCGTGCTCCCAGCGCACGACGTTGCGTGCGTGCAGGTCGCCGTGGCACTCGCGCACGTAGCCGCCGGCTTCGCGGTCCTCGAAACGCCGCGCATCGCGCTCGAGTCGGTCGTGCGTCCAATCGATCAGCCGACCGAGTTCGGGCGCGGCGCCGTCCTCGCGGACGTGCGCCAGCAGCGTCGCGAGATTGCCGAGGACCGCGGCCCGCATCCGCTCGGTGTTCGTTCCGTGCGGACGGCCGACGTCGATCGGCGCGCTCGCATGAAAACGCGCGACGCGATGCGCGAGGCCGGCGATCTCGGCGGCTGGCACCGCGTCGTGCTCGAGCAATGCGGCGAGTTCCTGGGTTCCGTCGAACTGCCGCATCTTCACCGCGTACTCGATCGGCGTGCCGGGGCCGCCGACGCGGATTCCGCGCGCGTCGCGCACGATCGGCACCACGTCGAGATAGAGTTCGGGCGCCAGGCGGGCGTTCAAGCGCCGCTCCTCCTCGCACAGAAAACGCCGGCGCGCGAGCGTGCTCGCGTCCAGGAACTCGAACCGCACCGGCTTCTTGAGCTTGTACGCGTAGTCGCCGGTCAGCACGATCCGCGAGGTGTTGGTCTCGATCAACCGCGGCGCGGCCACCGGATGGGGGTATGCGGCGGGATCGAGCAATTCCTCGACCCGCAACGGCGGCGAGGCCTCGCCGGCGGGTCCGGTGCCGCTCGTCGCCCGCATCGCCGTCGATCCTCCGCGGATGCTCGTGTTCGAGCCGGTGAAGCCCACTGTAAAGCGGCGCGCCGCCGGTGGCCATCGGGAGCAGGCGCGGAGCGCTACGGGGATATCCCGGGGTTCGCCGCGTGTGCGATCATCGGTCCGACGCCGGTGGGGCGTCGAGGAGGAACGCGTTCCCATGCCCCAGTACGTCGGGTCGATCGACCAAGGCACCACCAGCACCCGGTTCATCGTGTTCGACCGCGACGGGAACCCGATCGTGTCGGCGCAGCGCGAGCACGCGCAGATCTTTCCGCGGCCGGGTTGGGTCGAGCACGATCCG
Source organism: Pseudomonadota bacterium (assembly GCA_021785405.1). Classification (GTDB taxonomy): domain Bacteria; phylum Pseudomonadota; class Gammaproteobacteria; order Steroidobacterales; family Steroidobacteraceae; genus Bog-1198. The sequence goes on from JAJYFF010000020.1 coordinate 22,463, forward strand.
CTCGAGATCCTCGAGAACACCCGCCAGGTCGCGGCGGACGCGCTGTCGCGCGCGGGATTGCGCGCGGCCGACCTGGCCGCGATCGGGATCACGAACCAACGCGAGACGGTGCTCGTCTGGGACCGGCACAGCGGCCGACCCTTGCACAACGCGCTCGTCTGGCAGGACACGCGCGCCGACGCGCTGGTCGCGCGGCATGCGCGCGACGGCGGCCACGACCGCTTCCGGGAGAAGACCGGCCTGCCGCTCGCGAGCTATTTCAGCGCGCCGAAACTCGAGTGGCTGTTCGCCGAAGTCGCCGGTGCGCGCGCCGCGGCCGAGGCCGGGGACGCGCTGGCCGGCACCATCGACGCCTGGCTGGTATGGCACTTGACGGGCGGGCCGCGCGGCGGCGTGCACGTGAGCGACGTCACCAACGCGAGCCGCACGCAGTTGATGAACCTCGCGACCCTGGACTGGGACGAGGAACTGCTGCGCGCGTTCGACGTGCCGCGCGCGGCGCTCCCGCGGATCGTCTCCTCCAGCGAGTCGTACGGGGTGGTGAGCGACGGGCCGCTCGCCGGGGTTCCGCTCGCCGGGATCCTCGGGGACCAGCAGGCGGCGCTGGTCGGACAGGCGTGCTTCGAGCCGGGCGCGACCAAGAACACCTACGGGACCGGCTGCTTCTTGCTGACCAACACCGGCACGCGGCCGGTGCGTTCGCGCGCCGGCCTGATCACCACGGTCGCGTACCGCTTCGGCCGGGAGGCGCCGCGCTACGCGCTCGAGGGCTCGGTCGCGATCGCGGGCGCGCTCGTGCAATGGCTGCGCGACAACCTCGGGCTGATCGAGCGCAGCGCCGACGTCGAAGCGCTCGCGCGCGAGGTCGAGGACAACGGGGGCGTGTATTTCGTACCGGCGTTCTCCGGGCTGTACGCCCCGTATTGGCGGCCGGATGCGCGTGGCGTGATCGCCGGGCTGACCCGCTATGCGAACCGCGGACACCTCGCCCGCGCGTCGCTCGAAGCGACCGCGTATCAGACGCGCGACGTGCTCGAGGCGATGCGCAGTGACTCGGGCACCGCGATCGCGGCGCTCAAGGTCGACGGCGGCATGACGCTCAACGAGACCTTGATGCAATTCCAGGCGGACATCCTCGGCATCGACGTGCTGCGCCCGAAGACCGTCGAGACGACCGCGCTCGGCGCCGCCTTCGCCGCCGGCCTCGCGGTCGGTCATTGGCGCGCTGACGCGGATCTCGCCGCGGGGCACTCCGTCGAGAAGCGATTCGCGCCGACGATGCCCGCGGCGCGCCGGGCGGCGCTGTGCGCGGGCTGGCAGAAGGCCGTGGATCGCTCGCTCGGCTGGGTCGACTGAGCGCGCGGGGCGTCGAACCTCAAATCACCCGCGACAAGCGCGGCGCTCCCGCGCCCGCGTTCTTGTACGCGTCGAACACCATCGCGACGTTGCGCATCAACAGGCGCCCGCGCGGGGTCAGGGCGATCCGGCGGTCGGTGCGCTCGACCAGTCCGTCGCCGATCAAGGTGTCGAGCCGCTCGAGCTCGTCGGCGAAATAGGCGTCGAAATCGATCGCGAAGCGCCGCTCGACTGCATCGACGTCGATCGCGTTGTCGCACATGATGCGATGGATCACGTCGCGCCGCACGACGTCGTCGTCGGTCATCACGACGCCGCGGTGCAAGGGCAGCCGGCCTTCGTCGAGCATCGCCGAATACAGCGACATCGTCTTCTGGTTCTGCACGTAGAGGCGGCCGACCTGGCCGATCGAGCTGACCCCGAGGCTCACGAGGTCGCGGCTCGCGTGCGTCGTGTACCCCTGGAAGGTGCGGTGCATCGTGCCGTTCGCGTGCGCGCGGGCGAGCGAATCCCCGGGCAGCGCGAAATGATCCATGCCGATGTACAGGTACCCGGCCGCGGTCAGCGTGTCGATCGCGAGTCTCAGCAACTCGAGGCGCATCGCCGGCCCTGGCAGGTCTCCCGCGACGATCTTGCGCTGCGCCTTGAAGGTCTGCGGCATGTGGGCGTAGCCGTACACCGCGAGCCGGTCGGGCCGCTGCGCGACGACCGCCGCGAGGGTCGCGGCGAAGGTCTGCGGCGTCTGCTTCGGCAGGCCGTAGATCAGGTCGAAGTTCAAGGATTGCAGGCCGAGCGCCCGCGCCTTGTCGACCAGACGTGTCACGGTGTCGACCGGCTGGAGCCGGTTGATCGCCCGCTGGACCTCGGGATCGTAATCCTGGACCCCGAGGCTCATGCGGTTGAAGCCGAGCTCGACGAGGGCCTCGAGGCGCTGCGGATCGACGGTGCGCGGATCGATCTCGATCGAGTAGTCGCGCGTCGGCGCGCGCGTCACGCGGAAATGCCGATCGATCGCGTCCAGCACCGACGCGAGCCGATCCTGGCCGAGGAACGTCGGCGTGCCCCCGCCGAAGTGCAGCTGTTCGACTTCGCGCGTCCGATCGAAATAGCGGCTCCTGAGCTCGATCTCGCGCGCGAGGCGCTCGAGATAGGCGTCCGCCTGGTCCATCTGGCGGGTAACGATCTTGTTGCAACCGCAGTAGAAGCAGGGGCTCTGGCAGAACGGAATGTGCACGTACAGGGACAACGGCGCCTTCGCGAGTGCGCCCGGGCTCGTCGCGGCGGCCTCCGCATAGGCGGGCAGCCCGATGCCGTCGTGGAATTGCACCGCGGTCGGATACGAGGTGTACCGCGGACCCTCGCGGTCGTAGCGGCGCATCAAGTCGTCGTCGAACAGCACGTCGGTCGTCATTCCGGTCGCCTCCCGCGCGCGAACTCCGCGGATGACCCGGTATTGTACGGCCGCCGATCCGGTCCGTCTGCGGGAGACTACGTAGCGGGCCCCGGTGCGCCCCGTATGGGCTCGGGGCGTCCGGTTCGGCTACGATTCACCGCGTGGCGAACCCTCGAATGGAGAATCGTCGGACATGATCGAGATCGTACGTGGAGCGGTGACGCTCGCGCTGATGGTTGGATTCGTCGTCTACGCCTCGCGCCGGGTCGGCTAGGCACTCCGCCGCGCCGCGGCGCGCAACCCGCGGCGCAACGCGCGCGCCCCGCTCACTCGGCGATCATCATGTGGAGCTTGACCAGGTGCGCGACCGAACGCGCGCCCATCTTCTCCATCACCTTCGCGCGGTGGATCTCGACCGTGCGCTCGCTCAGGCCGAGGTCGATCGCGATCACCTTGTTCGCGCCTCCCTCGACGACCAGGTCCATGACCTGACGTTCCCGCGGCGTCAGGGTGTCCAGCCGCTTCAACACCTCCGCGCGGCGCGCGAGGTCCTGCCGGTTCTCCGCGTCGTGGCGCAGCGCGTGGTTGACCTTGTCGAGCAAGTCCTGCTCGCGAAAGGGCTTCTGGATGAACTCGAACGCGCCGGCCTTCATCGCCTGCACCGCCATCGGCACGTCCCCGTGGCCGGTGATGAAGATCACCGGCAGCATGCAACCGATCTGGTTCAGATGTTGCTGCAACTCCAGCCCGCTCATCTCGGGCATCCGGATGTCGAGCACGAGGCAGCCGGGCTCGTCGGGCTTCAGGTTCGCGAGGAACTCTCGCGGGCGGGCGTACGCGTGCGTATCGAAGCCGACCGTGCCGAGCAGCAGCGCGAGCGCGCGCCGCATGCCATCGTCGTCGTCGACCACGTAGACCGTGCCCTTCGCGTTCTGAGTCTCGGTGGGTTTCGTCATCCTGACACCTCAGTCAACTGGCCGCCGCCGGTAGACGGAACCAGAACCGGCTCCCGTCCTGCGGCTGCAACTCGAATCCTATCGTACCCTCGTGCGCTTCGATGATCGCGCGGCTCGACGCGAGGCCGAGGCCCGTGCCGCGGGCCTTGGTCGTGAAGAACGGGCGAAAGAGCTGTTCGCGGATCTCCGCGGCGACGCCGGTGCCGGAATCGAAGACGCTGGTCTCGACCGCATAGCGGTCGCCGGTCACCTCGATCCGTACCCGCGGCGCGACTTCCGCGGCGCGCTCGGCCGACGCGTCGAACGCGTTCTGCACCAGTGCGAACAGCACGTGCTGCACCTTCAGGCGGTCGATCGGCACGTCGGGCAAGCCGGGTGGCGCCTCGACGATCTGGAGCGCGCCGTGCGCCCGCAGCGCGAGCATCTCGAGCACCGGTCGCAGCTCCTCGATCACCTCCGGCATCCGACAGGTCTCGCGGGTCGTCGCCCCATACTCGAACAGGCTGCGGATCCGGCGGATGCCTTCGCCGGCGCCGAGCGCTTCCTGGCTGATTTGCCGGAACACGTCGAGCGCGGGCGCGAGCAGCGGGTCGGGGCGGTTCAGCATGCGTTCGCCGGCCTGGGCGAAGGTCGCGATCGCGCCGAGCGGCTGATTGAGCTCATGCGCGATCCCGCTCGCCATTTCGGCGAGCGCCGAGATCCTCGCGATCTCCATCAACTGATTGAGGATCGCGCCCGACGCGGCGGCCGGTTTATTGTCCATCGCTGCACCCTATGCTAACCAACGCCAAATCGAGGCCGACGTCCCGACGCCGGCACCCGCGGGATCGATGCCCGAGATGATTTTCAGCCAACCACTGGGGGAGCAGAGTGCCGAAATCCGCGGCGATGCGCAGTCGCGGCTTCCCCGGATCGGCTTGCGCCTCACCCTTAGGCGCCCCGGGGCGAGGGCGGATCGGGTAAACTGCCCCGGGTGGCCCGGAAGTTCGGGCGCCGAGCTCGGCGGCCCTGCAGCGGACGCGATGAACCCATGAGTGACATAGCGGCGCTGTCACGACAGCTGTTGCATTTCAGCCCGGACGCGCTGATCGCCGTCGATGCGCACGGGGTGATCCGATTCGCGAACGAGACGGCGCGCGCCGTGCTCGGCTACGCGCCCGAGGACTTGGTCGGGCGCCCGCTCGAGGTGCTGCTGCCGGAACGCTTCCGGGCGCGCCATGCGACCCACCTCGCCGAGTTCCACCGCGATCCCCACAGCCGGGAGATGGGCAGCCGGGTCGCCGATCTGTACGCGCGCCGCGCGGACGGTTCGGAGTTCCCGGCTGGAATCCGGCTCGCGCCGTTCGACTGGCAGGGGGAGCGCTACGTTGCCGCCGCGATTCGGGATGCCACCGAGCGGCGCTCGGTCCGGGACGCCCTGGTCGCGGCCCGGGCGGACGCCGAGCGCGCCAATTGGGCGAAGAGCCGGTTCCTCGCGACCGCGAGCCACGACCTGCGCCAACCGATGCAGACGATCCGGTTGCTGAATGCCGCGATGCGCCGGCTGGCGTCCGGCTGTCCGGACATCGAAGATCTGTTGCACCGCGAGGAGCTCGCGATCGACGCGGCGACCCGACTCCTGGATGGGCTGCTCGACGTGAGCCGCCTCGAGTCGGGCGCGATCAAGCCGCAGCTCGACGACGTGCCGCTCGCCTCGGTATTCGCGGACCTGCAGCGCGAGTTCGATTCCCCCGCGGTCGCGAAGGCGCTGCGCCTGGAGTTTTCCCAACCCGATGCGACGCTGTCGACGGACCGGCTGCTGTTCACGCAACTGTTGCAGAACCTGATCGGCAACGCGCTGAAATACACCGAACGGGGCGTCGTGCGGGTCGCCGCGCGGATCGATCCGGAGTACCTCGAGATCGGCGTCGAGGACACCGGGATCGGCATCCCGGCCGACAAGCTCGAGCGCATCTTCGACGAGTACTATCAGGTCGATCGGGCGGGGGCGCCGCGCCTCGGCGTCGGCCTCGGGCTCGCGATCGTCCGCGAGGTGGCTCGGCTCCTCGGCTATCAGGTGAGCGTGCGCTCGACCCTCGGCGAAGGGACCCGCGTCGTGGTGCGCATTCCGCGCCAGGTGCTGCGTTCGACCGGCGCCGACGCGGCGTCCGCGGCAGCCGACGTGTCGGTTGCGGGATCCGCCGCGCGCGGTCGCTTGCTGCTGGTCGAGGACAATGCCTCGGTGCGCACGGCGACCGAGCTCTTCTTGACGGTCGCCGGCTACCGGGTCCTCAGCGCGGCGTCTCCCGGCGACGCGCTCGCGCTCGCGCCGCAGCTGCGCGCGGGTGACTTGTTGCTCGCCGATTACCGGCTCGGCGCCGAACTGACCGGCATCGACCTGTTGCACCGCTTGCGGGAAACGCTCGGCTGGGAAATGCCCGCGATCCTGCTGAGCGGCGACCTCGACTCGCTGTTGCGGGTCGTGAAGACGCCGATTCGATCCTGCCGGTTCCTGGGCAAGCCGGTCGACACCGGCGCGTTGACCGCCGCGATCGCCGCGCTCGGCGAATCCCCGGTCGCCGCGAACGGTACCGGCGGATGAGGTGCCGCGCGGCTCAGGCGGCTTCGGCGGCGGCGAGTCCGAGCAGCCAGTCCCGGAAGGACTCGACCTCGCGGCGTACGCGCCGCGGCCGCTCGGGCACGACGACGAAATACGAACGGCGATCGCGGAATTCCCGGTCGATCGCTTTGACCAGCCGGCCGGTGCGCAGGTACGGCGCCGCGAAGATCCGGTGCGCGAGCGCGCAGCCCAAGCCGTTCGCGGCGAGCTCGAGCGCGGCGACCGAGGTGTCGACGGTCGGCCCACGATGCGGGTGAGCGTCGCGCAGCCCCAGTTCGCGTTGCGCGCTCAGCCAGTGATCCTCGTAGCCCATGATGTGGATCGGATGACGCGTGAGCAGCGCGACCGAATCGGCGTCGTCGGCCGCGTCGCGCCGCAGTTGCGGGCTGCAGACCGCGAGGATGCCCTGGTTCAGGAAGCGCTCCGAACGATACCCGAGCCAATGGCCCTCGCCGTAACGGATCTCGAGGTCGGTGGACTCGTCGGGCGCGGCGTTGTCCCAGATCACCGAGCACAGCCGCACGTCGATCGCGGGATGCGCCGCGATGAACGACGGCAAGTGGGGTGCGAGCCACAGCGCGGCGAGGCTCACGGGCGCGTGCACGGTGAGCTGACGGCGCGCGTCGCCGCCGAACAGGCCGATCGTCGAGTCGGCGAGTTCCTCGAACGCTTTGCGCACCGGCGGCAGGTACGCGACCCCCATCGACGTCAGGCGCACGCCGCGCGGGAGCCGTTCGAACAGCGCGAACCCGAGGTGGCGTTCGAGCGCCCGAATCTGATAGCTGATCGCGCCGGACGTGAGATTCAATTCCGCCGCGGCGGCACGGAAGCTCGCCGTGCGCGCCGCGGCCTCGAACGCGCGCAGCCACGTCAAGGTCGGCAAGCCGACCACCGGTTTGGTCCGATTCACGGGGGGGATGCTCGAAATAAACCGGGTCTAAGGTATCAAAATATTCGTTTGTCTGTCGAACAAGACTCAATTTATCGTCGTCAACCGCCATCGGGGGCCCGTCTCATCGCATGAAAACACACGCACAGATCGTCATCGTCGGTGGCGGCATCATGGGTGCCAGCCTCGCCTATCACCTTGCGCTCGAAGGCCTGACCGACACGGTCATCGTCGAGAAGCACGAGTTGACCTCCGGTTCCACCTGGCACGCCGCCGGCCAGTGCCCGAGCATCACCGGCAGCTACAACCTCGCGAAGATCCACGCCTACAGCAATCAACTCTATCCCCGGCTCGAGTCCTTGACCGGGCAGTACGTCAGCTGGCACGGGAGCGGCGGTCTGCGGCTCGCGTGCAACGCGGACGAGCTCGCGTGGCTCGAGCGCGTCCTCGGGTACGCGAGGAACATCGGCTTCCGGATGGACATCGTCGGGATCGACGAGATCAAGCGCTTGAACCCGTACCTGACGACCGACGGGGTGATCGCGGCGGCGTGGACGCAGGACGACGGCCATGGCGATCCGGCCGGGATCTGCAACGCGCTCGCGAAGGGCGCGCGCGACCTCGGCGTCACGATCCTGCGCCACAACCGGGTGACCGGGATCAGCCGGCGCGCGAGCGGCGAGTGGGAAGTCGCGACCGAGCAGGGGCCGATCGTCGCGGAGATCGTCGTCAACGCGGCGGGTTGTTACGCGCGGCAGGTCGCCGCGATGGTCGGCGCGGACGCGCCGATCACGAACATGCAGCACCACTACATCGTGACCCATCCGATCAAGGCGTTCGCCGAGAGCGGCGTCGAGATCCCGGTGATGCGCGATTCCTACGTGTCCGGCTACTTCCGCCAGGAACAGAAATCGGGCCTGATCGGCGTCTACGAGCACAGCGACCTGCGCGAGGCCTGGGCGCCGCAGGGCCATCCGACCTGGGAGGCCTCGAACGAGCTGTTCCCGGACGACCTCGACCGGATCGGTCCCTGGCTCGAGCGTGCGATCGAGCGGATGCCGATCTTCGGCGACGCCGGGATCCGGCGGGTGATCAACGGCGCGATTCCGCACACGCCCGACGGCGCCCCGCTGCTCGGGCCGGTCGCCGGCTTGCCGAATTTCTGGGACTGCTGCGGCACCTCGTTCGGGATCGCGCAGGGCGGCGGCTGCGGCAAGTATCTCGCGCAGTGGATGGTCCACGGCGACGCCGAGATCAACATGACGGAGTTCGACCCGCGCCGTTTCGGCGGGTTCGCGGACGCGGCGTACGTGCGCGCGAAGGTGTTCCTCGACTATCGGACGACCTTCACGACGCGGCTGCCGGGCGAGGAGGACATGGACGGCCGGCCGCGCAAGGTCAGCCCCCTGTACGCGAAGCTCGCGAGCCACGGCTGCGTCTACACCGAGACCTTCGGCTGGGAGCGACCGAAGTGGTTCTCGCTCGATGGTCGCACCGAACGGCCCAGCTATGCGCGCAACAACGTGTTCGACGTCGTTCGCGACGAGGTCGCGGCCGTGCACGAACGCGTCGGCGTACTCGACCTCAGCGGCTTCGCGAAGTTCGAGATCACCGGGCCGGACGCCGAGGCCTTCTTGAACCGGGTGTGCGCGAACCGGATGCCGCGCAAGACGGGCGGGATCGCGCTCGTGCACCCCTTGTCGCGCGGCGGACGGATCGCCGGCGAAATGACCGTGAGCCGCCTCGCCGACGACCGCTTCTACGCGCTGTCGGCCGCGGCGGCCGAGCTGCGCGATCTCGATCTCTTGACGCAGAGCCTGCGCTCCGGCGAGCGCGTCACGGTCGCCAACGTGACCGCCGACTACGGCGTTCTCGTGCTCTCCGGCCCGCGCTCGCGCGAACTGCTCGCGACGCTCACCGACGCGGACCTGTCGAACGCCGGCTTCCGCTGGCTCTCGGCGCGCGAGATCGTGGTCGCCGGCCGGCCGGTGCGCGCGCTGCGGGTCAGTTACGTCGGCGAACTCGGCTGGGAACTGCACGCGCCGATGGATTCGATCACGACGATCTACGACGCGATCTGGGATGCGGGCCAGCGCCTGCGCATCGCCGACTACGGCCTGTACGCGGTCAACTCGATGCGGATCGAGAAGGGCTACAAGGCCTGGAGCACCGAGCTCACCAACGAGCTCAACATGCTCGAGGCCGACATGGCGCGCTTCATCGATCTCGGCAAGGAAGACTTCGTCGGCAAGGCGGCGACGCTCGCCGCCGCGCCGCGGCCGTTGCGGATCGTGTACCTCGAGGTCGATGCGAGCGACACCGACGCGCGCGGCGCCGAACCGGTGTTGCTCGGCGGGCGCTGCATCGGCCTGACGACGTCGGGCGGCTATGGGCACCGCGTCGCGAAGAGTCTCGCGTTCGCCTGCGTCGATCCGCAGTTCGCCGCGCCCGGGACGCGCTGCGAATTGCTGCTGCAAGGGGAGCGGCGGCCGGCGGTCGTGCTCGAGCGTCCGGCATTCGATCCCGACAACGCGCGGATGAGGGTCTGAACGATGGCGAACGAACTTCCGGCGCGCGCGCGCGTCGTGATCGTCGGCGGCGGCGTGATCGGCTGCTCGATCGCGTATCACCTCGGCAAGCTCGGCTGGAGCGACGTCGTGCTGCTCGAGCGCAAGCAGCTCACGAGCGGCACGACCTGGCACGCGGCGGGGCTCGTCGGGCAGCTGCGCCAGTCGATCAACATGACGCAGCTCGCACGCTACACCTCGGAACTGTACCGCGGGCTCGAGGCGGAGACCGGACAGGCGACCGGCTACCGGCAATGCGGCTCGATCTCGCTCGCGACGACCGAGGCGCGCATGGAGGAATTGCGGCGCAACGCCTCGATGGCGAAGGTGTTCGGGCTGCGCGTCGACGTCGTCGACCGCGACGAGATCCGCGCGCTCTACCCGATCGCGGAGCTGGCCGACGTGATCGGCGGCATCCACATTCCGAGCGACGGCTACGCGAACGCGGTCGACATCACCCAGGCGCTCGCGAAGGGCGCGCGCAATCGTGGCGTCGCGATCTTCCAGAACGTCAAGGTCACCCGCATCCACCACGACGGGCGGCGCGTGACCGGCGTCGAGACGGAGGCGGGCCGGATCGACGCGCAGACCGTCGTCCTGTGCGGCGGGCTCTGGACCCGCGATCTCGCGGCGAGCATCGGCGTCACCGTGCCGCTGCAGGCCTGCGAACACTACTACGCGCTGTTCAAGGACGTCGCGGGGCTGCATCCCGACCTGCCGGTGCTGCGCGACTACGACCATTGCAGCTACTTCAAGCAGGACGCGGGGAAACTGCTGGTCGGCGCGTTCGAGCCGCATGCCCGTCCCTGGGGCATGGACGGAATCCCGGAGGACTTCGAATTCGGCGAGATCGCCGGCGACTTCGCGCATTTCGAGCCCGTGCTCGTCGATGCGATGCGCCGCATCCCGGCGCTCGAGAGCGCGGGACTGCAGAAGTTCTTCTGCGGGCCCGAGAGCTTCACGCCGGACGTGCGTTACCACCTCGGCGAATCGCCGGAACTCGAGCATTGCTTCGTCGCCGCCGGCATGAACTCGATCGGCCTGCAGTCCGCGGGCGGCGTCGGCAAGGTCGTCGCCGAGTGGATACGCGACGGCCATCCGCCGGTGGACCTGTGGGAGGTCGACGTGCGACGGAACATGCCGTTCCAGGCGAACCGCAAGTACCTGCGCGCCCGGGCCCGCGAGAGCCTCGGCCTGCTGTACGCGACGCACTGGCCGTTCCGGCAGTACGAGACCGCGCGCGGGGTGCGCCGCTCGGCGCTGCACGACCGGCTCGGGGCCGCCGGCGCCTGTTTCGGCGAGGCGTTCGGCTGGGAGCGCGCGAACTGGTACGCGCCGCCGGGCGTCGAGCCTCGCTACGAGTACAGCTACGGCCGGCAGAACTGGTTCGAGCACAGCGCGCGCGAACATCACGCGGTGCGCACCGCGGTCGGACTGTTCGATCAGTCCTCGTTCGCGAAATTCCGCCTGGAGGGCGCCGATGCGGTCCGGATACTGAACCGCGTCTCGGCGAACGACGTCGACGTCGCGCCCGGCAAGGTCGTCTACACCCAGTGGCTCAACGAGCGCGGCGGCATCGAGGCGGACCTGACGATCACGCGGCTCGCGCAGGACGCGTTCCTGATCGTCGGGGGCGCCGAGACCGAGACGCGCGACTTCGATTGGCTGCGGCGGCACATCGAGCCGGGCGCGAACTGCGTGCTCACCAACGTCACGTCCGCTTACGGGGTGCTGTCGGTGATGGGCCCGCGCTCGCGCGAGTTCCTGCAGTCCCTGACGCCGGACGATCTCGGGAACGCCGCGTTTCCGTTCGCGACCAGCCGCACGATCGAGCTGGGCTACGCGCTCGTGCGGGCGACCCGGATCACCTACGTCGGCGAGCTCGGCTGGGAGCTCTACGTTCCGACCGAGTTCATGGTCGGCGTCTACGAGGAGCTGGTCGGCGCGGGCGCGGCCTTCGGCCTCGTGCACGCGGGCTACCACGCGCTGAACTCCCTGCGCATCGAGAAGGCCTACCGGCATTGGGGGCACGACATCACCGACGAGGAGACGCCGCTCGAGGCGGGCCTCGGTTTCGCGGTGAAGTTCAAGAAGCCGGAGGGCTTCATCGGCCGGGACGCGCTCCTGGAGCAGCGCCGCGCCGGCATTCGCCGCCGTCTCGTCCAATTCAAGCTCGATTCGCCGGAGCCGCTCCTCTACCACAACGAGCCGATCTGGCGCGGGGACTCGTTGGTCGGGCACGTGCGCTCGGGAATGTACGCGCATTCGCTCGGCGCCGCGGTCGGCCTCGGCTACGTCGGCATGCCGGACGGCGCGCCGTTCGACGCGATCGGCGCGCGAGACTACGAGATCGAGATCGCCGGTCGGCGCTACGCGACGACCGCGTCGCTGCAACCCCTTTACGACCCGCTGAATCAGCGGATCCGGATCTGAACGTCGAAGCCACCGGGCATTCCGAGGAGTCCATCGAATGACGACGTCGAACGCCAGCGCCGCGGAGCGGGTCCCCGCCAGCGCGCCGATCTGCAGCCTGGAGCGCGAGTACTACTGCGCCGAGAGCGCGTACCGGCGCGATCTCGAGAGCATCGTGAATCGCAAATGGATCGTCGCGGGTCACGTCGACTCGTTGCGCCGCAAGGGGGACTACTTCCTGTTCCGCGTCGGCGTCGAGTCGATCATCGTCGTGCGCGCCGACGGGGGCGCGATCAACGCGTTCTACAACGTCTGCCGGCACCGCGGCTCGCTGATCTGCACGGAGGCCACGGGCCACGTGCAGCGTCTCACCTGCCCGTACCACGCGTGGTCGTACGGCCTCGACGGTCAGTTGCTGGCGGCGCGGCTGATGCCGACCGACTTCTCGAAGGCCGACCACGGGCTGCATCGCTGCCACGTCCGCGTGTTCCACGGCTTCGTGTTCGTGAACCTGAGCGAGCACGAGCCGGTCGATTTCGACGCGACCTTCGGCGCGATGGGACCCTATCTCGATTTTCACGGGTTCGCGGACGCGAAGATCGCGCACCGGGCGTCCTATCCGACCGTCGCGAACTGGAAGCTCGTCGTCGAGAACTTCGTCGAGTGCTATCACTGCACGCCGTCGCACCCCGAGTTCTGCTCGATGCACCCGGCGGAAGCGTTGATCGCGTTCGGCGCGGGACCGAGCTCGGGTCCGGCGGACGCGGTGAACGCCTATCGCCCGCAGCTCGAGGCCTGGGAGCGCCGCGCGGCCGCGCTCGGACGCCCGATCGGCACGATCGACGACGGACCGGAGTCCTCGCATCTGCGGCTGTTGCTGCAGCGGCCGATCCGGCCGGACTACGACACCGAGACCGAGGACGGCCGCTTCGCGTCCTGCCTGATGGGCAAGCGCCTCGGGCCAGATCAGGGTCGGATGTACCTGTCGTTCAGCCCGTTCACCCACCTGGTCGCGACCAACGACTTCGCGGTGCTGTTCCAGTTCTCGCCGCGCGGGCCGCTGCAGACCGACGTCGAGCTCACCTGGCTCGTCGACGGCAAGGCGACGGACGTGGACGTCCCGAAGATGATCTGGGGGTGGGACCGGACGACCTTGCAGGACAAGGAGATCACCGAGAACAACCAGGCGGGTATCCTGTCGAGCCGGTATCGACCGGGCCGCTATTCGGAGCACGAGCGCCGGGTCGCGACCTTCCAGCAGTGGTATCTGCGCGAGCTCGGCGCTCCCGGCGCGGCCTGAGGCCGCACCGGAGGGCAGCGCGCCGCGTCAGCGTCCTTCGTCGACGGCGACCGGCGGCGCGACCGCCGACGACCGCGCGGCGGCGTGGGTCGCCGACAAGCGCTTCATCGTCGGCACGGCCGCGGCGGCGATCAGCGTGCAGACGATCGCGGCGTACCCGAGTTCGTTGAACAGCCGCGTGTAGACCGGCAGGGTCGCGACGTGCAGCGCGTCGCTGAACTGCATCAGCCGCTGCTGGGTCGCCGCGGGCAGGGTCGCGAACGGCGCGGCGTGCGCGGCCGCGAGCGCCTTCGCGAGCTTCGACGCGTCGTCCACGGGCAGCGCGCCGACCCATCCGCGAAAATCGTCGAGCTTCAGCGCGAGCGCCTGCGGGTAGTGCGCGCTCACCCAGCCGGCACCGCGGGTCGGCACGGTCTTGACGATTTCCGCCACGCGGCTCGGCACGCTCGCGAAGTTCGCGACGACGCCGCCGAGGTACTGGGATATGCCGGTCGCGACGAAGTACGCGCCCATCATGAAGCCGCCCATGCGTTCCGGAATGTAGCGCGCGATCATCGCGAGGCCGAGACCGCTCACGAGCAGTTCGCCGAGCGAATAGAAGCCGTAGCCCCAGATCATGTACCAGGAGGACGTCATGCCGTTGACCGCGCTGCGGCCGGCGACGCCGTAGATGAAGAAGCCGATCGCGACGACCGAGAATCCGAGCGCGAACTTCGTCGCGATCGACAGATCCTTGCCGCGCGCGCCGGCGCGCGCGTAGGCCCAGGCGAGCACCGGACTCAGCAGCATGATCCAGATCGGATTCAGGGCCTGGTACTGCGCCGGCGTCCAGGTCCACAAGCCGACGCCGAACAGGGTCTGATGCCAGTCCACGTTGCGCAACGCGAACAGCGCCAGCGACGTCGACATCTGCTGATAGAAGATGAAGAAGAAGATCGTCTGCACGACCAGCACGAGCGCCGCGACCAGTCCGGCGCGCTCGTCGCGGTGGCTGGACGAGATCAGATGGGCGAAGATCCCGAGCAACACCGCGCCGGCGGCGTACACGAACACCCGCGCGACCGATTCGTACTGCAGCACCACCGCCGAGAGCGCGACGCAGAGCACCGCGCCCGCGAGCACCGCGACGAGGCGGCCCGGCACCGCCGGCAAGGCGTCGGGTTCGGAGCCGACGCTCTGCATGGCCTTGCGCATCAGGAAGAAGTTCGTCAACCCGATCCCGAGGCCGACGAAGCACACCGCGAACGCGGCGTGCCAGCCGAGATCGTGGCCCCAGGTGCGGTTCACCTCGTCCTTGATCCACGGCGTCAGCAACATCGACACGGTCGACCCGACGTTGACCGCCATGTAGTACATCGTGAACGCGCTGTCGATCTTCGCGTCGTCGCCCTCGTAGATCTTGCGGACGAGGTTCGCCGCGTTCGGCTTGAACAGTCCGTTGCCGACGACGATCACCCCGAGCGCTCCGAACAGCGTCCACGTGAGCTCGCTCGGCACGGACATCAACGCATAGCCGAGCGCGAGCACGACCGCGCCGATCAGCATCGTGCGGCGAGTCCCGAGATACCGGTCGCCGATCCAGCCGCCGACCGCCGGGGCGACGTAGATCAGCGCCGCGGCCGCGCCCCACACGAGGTTCGCCCGGTCGTCGGGGAAGCCGAGTCGCTGCACCATGTAGTACACGATCAGCGCCTGCATTCCGTAGAAACCGAATCGCTCCCACATCTCGATCAGGTAGACGACCGTGAAGGATCGGGTTTGAGTCGCGGGAGGCGCGGGCGTTTGCATCGGGACCACCGTTTCACAGCATAATGCGCGCAAGGTTACCCGATTTTCGTGCCGTGACATCCAGAGCCGCGATGCCGTCCTCCTGCCACCGATCATGGGCCGGGTCGATCTTGGCGTGCGTCTGCATGTCGGTGGCCGCGCACGCGGCCGGATTCCCGACGTCGCTGTTCGGCGGACTGCACTGGCGCTCGATCGGGCCGTTCCGCGGCGGTCGCGCGCTCGCCGCGAGCGGTGTTCCCGGCGATCCGCTGCGCTGGTACTTCGGCGCGGTCGACGGCGGCGTCTGGGAGACTCGCGACGCCGGGCGGACCTGGCGCCCGATCTTCGATCGCGAGCCCACCGCCTCGATCGGGGCGATCGCGGTCGCGCCCTCCGATCCGCGGGTGATCTACGTCGGCACCGGCGAGGCCGACATGCGGTCGGACATCGTGCAGGGCGACGGCGTGTACAAATCGGTCGACGGCGGTCGGACCTGGACGCACCTCGGTCTCGACGACACCCGGCAGATCGCCGCGATCCTCGTCGACCCGCGGGACGCGAACATCGTGTACGTGGCGGCGCTCGGGCATCCTTACGGTCCGAACCCCGAGCGAGGCGTGTTCAAGTCGACCGACGGCGGCGCGAGTTGGCGCAAGGTGCTGTACCGAGGGCCCGACACCGGTGCGGTCGACCTGGCGTTCGAACCCGGCGACCCCCGGGTCGTGTACGCGGCGCTCTGGCAAACCCGGCGACCGCCCTGGAACGTCTACCCGCCGTCGAACGGTCCCGGCGGCGGGCTGTTCGTGTCTCGCGACGGCGGCGCGCATTGGCATCGCCTGCGCGGCGGACTGCCCGCGCACACCGGCCGCATCGGCATCGCGCTGTCGCCGGCCGACCCCGGACGCGTCTACGCGCTGGTCGCGGCGAACGACGGCGGTCTGTATCGATCCGACGACGGCGGCGCGCACTGGGTCCGCGAGAGCGCCGACCCACGGATCTGGCGGCGTGGCTGGTATTTCGGCGGGGTCACGGTCGATCCGACGAACGCGAACCGCGTGTGGGTGATGAACACGATCGTGCTGCGCTCCGACGACGGCGGTCGGACGTTCCTGCCGGAGAAGGGCGATCCGACCGGTGACGACTTCCATCGGCTGTGGATCGACCCGGGCGCGCCGCGCCGGCGCATCCTCGCGTCCGACCAGGGCGTCGTGATCACCTTGAACGGTGGTAAGACCTGGAGCTCGTGGTACAACCAGCCGACCGCGCAGATCTACCACGTCGCCACCGACGACGCGTTTCCGTACGATGTGTTCGGTGCCCAACAGGACTCGGGCGCGGTGATGCTGCCGAGCCGGACGATCTCGGGCGACGGGATCGCGATGCCCGAGTTCCGGGAGATCGTCCCGGGCGACGAGAACGGGATGATCGCGCCGGACCCGCGCGATCCGCATCGCGTGTACGGCGGGCACGTGGACCGATTGGATCTCCTCACCGGACAGACCCGCTCCGTGGACCCGCGGCTCGCCCATCCCGCGATCGGCCGGGCGACCTGGACCCTGCCGCTCGTGTTCTCGCCGAAGGATCCGCGGCGGCTGTATTTCGCGAACCAGCGGCTCTACGAGACCCGCGACGGCGGGCTGCACTGGCGACGGATCAGTCCCGATCTCACCCGGCCCGACCCCGCGGTCCCGCCGAACCTCGACCCGCCGACCGTCGCCGACAACCTCGGCCGCGGTCCGCGACGCGGCGTGATCTACAGCATCGCGCCGTCGCGCGTCGACGCCGCGCAGATCTGGGCCGGTACCGACGACGGCTGGCTGTGGCGCAGTGACGACGATGGCGCGCATTGGCGTAACGTCACGCCGCCCGGCTTGAGCGCGTGGTCGAAGATCGCGGCGATCGATGCGTCGCATTTCGACCGCCGCACCGTCTACGTCGCGGTCGATCGGCATCGCCTGGACGACGATCGGCCGTACATCTATCGGACGCACGACGGTGGCAGGACCTGGACGCGGATCGTCGCCGGGCTCCCGCCGGAGGATTTCGTGAACGTGGTGCGCGAGGACGATCGGCGTGCGGGCTTGCTGTACGCCGGCACCGAGCGCGGCGTCTACGTGTCGTTCGACGACGGCGACCACTGGCAGAGCCTGCGGCTCAACATGCCGGTCACGTCGGTCCGCGACATCGACGTCCATGGGGACGACCTGGTGATCGCGACGCACGGGCGGGGATTCTGGATTCTCGACGACGCGACCCCGCTCGAACAATTGACGCCGGCGGTCGTCGCCGCGCCGGCCTGGCTGTTCGCGCCGGCGGACGCGGTCCGGTTCCGGATGCCGGATTTCATCGGCACGCCGATGCCGGACGAGGAACCGAAAGCGAAGAATCCGCCGAACGGCGCGTACATCGATTACGCGCTGAATCGACCCGCCGCGACGCCGGTCGTGCTGGAGATCCGCGACGCGTCCGGCGCCCTGGTGAGGCGGTGGTCGAGCGCCGACGCGCCGCGACCGCCGGACCTCGCGACGATCGACTACGCACCCGAATGGGCGCCACGCCGCTCGCGCCTGTCGGCGGCACCCGGCGCGCACCGGCTGGTCTGGGATTTCAAGTGGTCCGCGCCGGCCGGGCTCACCGCGCAGGATGCCGTCTGGGCCTCCCCGGGTCGCTACACGGCGGTGCTGCGCGTCGACGGGCAGCGCCTGGTGCGGCCGTTCCGGATCGTTCCGGATCCGCGCGTGTCGGTCGACGCCGCCGCCTATCGCCGGCAGTTCGCGATCGCGACCGCGATCGATCGCCTGCGCGGCGAGGTCGCGCGATCGCAGTCGCGACTGCTCGCGTCGCGGCGCGCGCTGCTCGCCGCGCGCGGGCAGGCGACCGACGCCGAGCGGCCGAGGCTCGACGCGCTGATCGGGAAGATCGACGCGCTCGTCGGTGCGGTACCGCCGCCGAACCCATTCGACGACTATGGGTATCCGCCCGCGTCGATCGCGACCTTGAAATTCGCGGGGACCGCGCTTGCGCAACTGTTCGTCGCGGTCGACGGTGCCGATGCGGCGCCGAGTCCCGACGCGCTGGCCGGCTGGCGGCGCCTCGCCCCGCTGGCGACGCACACCGTGCAGGCCGCGCGCGAACTCGCCCGCGCAACGGCCGCGATCGACGCTCGCGCGAGCGCCCCTCGATGAGTGGCCGACCGGTGCCGGCATGCGATCGATCCTGATCGTCTATCACAGCGATACCGGCGGGACCTTGCAGATGGTCGAGGCCGCGGCGCACGGCGCCGCCGCGGCCGAGCCCGCGGTCCGGGTGTGCGTGCGGCACGCCGATCAGGCGGGCGCGGACGACGTGTTGGGTGCCGACGGCTACGTGTTCGCGACGCCGGAGAACCTCGCGGCGATCAGCGGTGTCGTCAAACGATTCTTCGACCGGACCTACTACGCCGTCCTCGACCGGATCGTCGGCCGTCCGTACGCGGTGATGGTCTGCGCCGGCAGCGACGGGCACAACGCCGCGCGGCAGATCGAGCGGATCGCGACCGGCTGGCGCTTGCAGGCGATCGCCGAGCCGCTGATCGTCTGCACCCACGCGCAGACGCCGGAGCAGATCCTGCGCGCGAAGACGATCGGCGAGCCGGACCGTGGGCGTTGCGGCGAGCTCGGCGCGACGCTCGCGAGCGGCATCGCGCTCGGGATCTTCTGAACCGGTCGCGATCGGGGGAGGGTGATGAGCAGCGATCCGTGGGACTTGCCGGTGCCGCACGTCGTGTCGTTCGAGGTCGCCGAGACCGACATCGACGAATACCGGCACGTGAACAACGCGGTCTACATGACGTGGTTCGACCGCGCCGCGTGGGACCACTCGGCGCGGCTCGGCCTGCCGCTCGCGGCGTGTCTCGCGCTCGACCGCGGCATGGCCGTGGTGCGCAGCCTGATCGCCTTTCGTCGCGCCGCGCTGCGCGGCGATCGGATCGAGGTCGCGACCTGGCTCGTGCCCGGCACGGGGTCGCTGCGCATCGGGCGACGATTCCAGGTCCGGCGCGCGGGGGATGCGACGCTCGCGCGCGCCGAGATCGAGTACGCGTGCATCGCGTTGCAGAGCGGCCGGCCGGCACGCTGGCCGGCCGCGTTCGTTCGCTGCTATGTGCCGGATCCCCAGGTCATCGCGGCCTGGTCGACGCTGCCGGCGCTGTAGCTGCGGCGCGCGCGCCCTGCGGCGGCGGCGACCCATCCACTGGCCGCCGCCGCCGCGCCCGTCGCCCGACTCATTGAATCGTCAGGCGATTCTCCACGTTCACGACGCCCGGTGCGGCCCAGGCGGCGCGGGCCGCGTCCTCGCGCTCCTGCCAGGTGTGCACGTGGCCGACGAGCGTCACCGTCGAGTCGTGCACCTCGACGTCGATGTCCTTCGCGTCGAGCAGCGCATGCCGCTTGAACGCGTCCTCGATCTTGCCCTTCACGTCCCCGGGTTTGACCGCCGACAGCACCCGGACGTTGTTGGTCACGCCTTTGACGCCGATGAGGTTGCGCATCGCGTTCTCGGCGGCGACCCGCTGGAAGCCCCAGTTCACCTGCCCGGTCAGCGTGATCCAGCCGTCGTTCACGACCGGCTTGATCTCGGCCGCGACCGTCGCGACGTGCCAGCGCAGCGCGTTGGCCGCCGCCTCCGCGATCTCGGTGTCGTTGCGGGCGCCGGCGACCGGGATGCGCACTTGCAGTTCATTCGCGATCGCGCGCACGCCACCGACGCGCTTCGCGATGTCCTCGGCGCTCCAGCGATCGGAGAACTGCGGGACCTCGCCGGTCAGCGTGACCACGCCATCCTTGACGATCACGCCGATGTTGCGGTCGTCGACGCTCGGATCCCACTGCAGTTCGCTTTGTACATCGCGACGGATGTCGTTGTCGGATTTCATGGATGCGTGCTCCTTGACGTCTGGGCGGGCCATCCCTGGCCCTCGGCCTCGATCCTTCAGCGCAGAGTCTGCGAGCGACGCCGCGCGGATGCCATGCGGACTTATCGCTAGCAGTCTAGCCGAATCATCCGTAGCCAAGCCCGTCGCCCCTGGCCCTCCGTCCGCGCACACTTCGGGGATTCCCCCCGCGTCAAGCGGGGAAACCCGTATATTCGCTGCTGGAGGGGGTCCGTAGCCTCGTACGGCGCGCTTGCGCGGGATGCGTCGATGGAGCCTGCTGCCGTGTCACCGGTCGCCCGAATCAGCGAGCGTTGGTCTGCTGCGAAGCGTTATCTGCTCGCGGCGGCGATATTTTGCGTTGCACTCGGGTTGCGGCTCGCGCTCATGCCGCGGGCGCCCGGGTGGACCTTCGTCACCTTCTACCCGGCGCTCACCCTCGCCGCGGTGTTCTGCGGCGCGGGTGCCGGCGTCGCGGTCTCGGTCGCGAGCGCCGCCGCGGCGTACTTCCTGCTGCTGCTGCCGTCCCCGGTCCTCGTGTTCGACCGCGATGCGGCCGCGGCCGCCGGGATCTTCTTCGCGACCGCGCTCGGCGTCGTCTGGGTGGTCTGGCGGATGCACCTCTACGCGGCCCGCTGGCGCGGCGCCGCCGCGACGGCGCACGAGAGCGAACTGCGCTATTTCGCGGTGATCGAGGACATGACCGATCTGATCCAGCGTTACCGGCCGGACGGCGTGCTGGGATTCGTGAACGGCGCGTTCTGCCGCACCATCGGCAAGGTACGCGACGAGGTCCTCGGCACGCCGTGGTCGCGCTATCCGCTGCGCGAGGACGTCGCCCGGATCCAGGCGCAGAATGCGCTACTCACGCCGGCGAATCCGATCGTCACGGTCGAGTGCCGGTTTCCGCGTCCGGACGGCGAGATCCGCTGGGTGCAGCTCGTCAACCGGGCGCTGTTCGACGGCGACGGGCGGCTCCGCGAGATCCAGTCGGCTGGCCGCGACGTCACCGAGCACAAGCGCCTGGAGGCCGACCTCGAGGCCGCGCGCAACGCCGCGGTGCAAGCCAACGAGGTCAAGTCGCGCTTCCTCGCCGCCGCGAGCCACGATCTGCGCCAGCCGCTGCAGACGATCTGGAGCTTGCACACGGTGCTGTCGCGTTCGCTCGCCGGCGGGCCGCTGCAGCCCTCGCTCGCGATGCTGGAGGAGGCGGTGCGGTACCTCGACGACACCCTCGCCGCGCTGATGGACGTGAATCGTCTCGAACAGGGCGCGATCGTGCCGGTGCTGCGCGACTTCACGCTCGCCGAGATGCTCGGCCGCCTGCGCGCGGATTTCGCGCTCGCCGCGTCGAGCCGCGGGCTGACGCTGGAGATCGACGACAGTCCGGAGATCGCGCGCAGCGACCCGACGCTGTTGCCGGTGATCCTGCGGAACCTGCTCGGCAACGCGATCAAGTACACCCGCGAGGGCGGGGTGCACTTGCGGGTGCGCCGCGACGGCGAGCGCCTCGCGATCGACGTGAGCGATACCGGCGTCGGGATCGACGCCGAGCACCTGCCGCGGATCTTCGATGCGTTCTACCGGGTGGACGCGACGGGCTTCGATCAACGGCGCGGCGTCGGGCTCGGCTTGTCGATCGTGCAGAGCCTCTGCCGCCTGCTCGGCCACGACGTGCGGATCGACACCGAGGTCGGCCGGGGATCGACGTTCACGGTGCTCGTGGCGCGAGCCGCGGCGCGGCAGGACGCGCCGGCGGCCACGGCGCCGGTGGCCGCCGCGCACCCTGCGGCGTCGCCGGGCCCCCCGGGGACGCCTGCGCTGGCGCCGGACGGG
>JAJYFF010000076.1 GCA_021785405.1 Pseudomonadota bacterium
AGGCGCTCGCCGGCCACTGCGAGAACATCCGCGTGAGCGTCTACAAGGACGGCTCGCTGGAAGTCGAGGACGACGGCCGCGGCATGCCGGTCGACATCCATCCGAAGGAGAAGATCAGCGGCGTCGAACTGATCCTCACCCGCCTGCACGCCGGCGGCAAGTTCAACGATCGCAACTACCAGCACGCCGGGGGCCTGCACGGGGTCGGCGTGTCGGTCGTGAACGCGCTGTCGAAGCACCTCGAGTGCTGGGTGCGCCGCGGCGGCAAGGAGTACAACATCAGCTTCGCGAGCGGCCGGCTCGTCTCGAAGCTCGAGGTCGTCGGCGAGGTGCCGAAGTCGCGCACGGGCACGACGGTGCGCTTCTGGCCCGACCCGCAGTACTTCGACACCGACAAGTTCGCGGTGCCGAAGCTGAAGCAGGTGCTGCGCGCCAAGGCGGTGCTGTGCCCGAACCTGCGCGTGAGCCTGTATCACGAGGCGACCGGCGAGACCGAGGAGTGGTTCTACACCGGCGGGCTGCACGAGTACCTCGCCGAGCAGCTCGGCCAGGGCCGGTGGCTGCCGGCCGAGACGTTCTACGGCAAGCGCGAGGTCGACGGCGGCTCGGTCGACTGGGCGTTCGCGTGGCTCGTCGAGGGCGAGCGGCCGGTCGCCGAGAGCTACGTGAACCTGATCCCGACGACCGAGGGCGGCACGCACGTGAACGGGCTGCGCGCCGGCGCCTGCGACGCGGTGCGCGAGTTCTGCGAATTCCGCGATCTCCTGCCGCGCGGCGTGAAGCTCTCGCCGGAGGACGTCTGGGACGGCGTGAGCTTCGTGCTGTCGCTGAAGATGCGCGATCCGCAATTCGCGGGACAGACGAAGGAGCGCCTGTCCTCGCGCGAGTCCGCGGCGCAGGTCCAGGGCGTCGTCCAGGACGCGTTCGCGCTGTGGCTCAACCAGCATCCGGACCAGGGCGGCGAGATCGCCCAACGCTGCATCGCGAATGCGCAGCAGCGCCTGCGCGACAGCCAGAAGATCGCGCGCAAGCGGGTCGTCGCCGGCCCGGCGCTGCCGGGCAAGCTCGCCGACTGCGTGAGCCAGGACCCCGAGCGCAGCGAGATCTTCCTCGTCGAGGGTGATTCGGCCGGCGGTTCGGCGAAGCAGGCCCGCGACCGGGTGACCCAGGCGATCATGCCCTTGCGCGGCAAGATCCTGAACACCTGGGAGGCGGACGTGCGCGAGGTGCTCGCGTCGCAGGAAGTGCACGACATCAGCGTCGCGATCGGCGTCGACCCGGGCGCGAGCGACGTCTCCGGCCTGCGGTATCACAAGGTCTGCATCCTCGCGGACGCCGACAGCGACGGCCAGCACATCGCGACGCTGCTGTGCGCGCTGTTCCTGCGGCACTTCCGGCCGCTGGTCGCCGCCGGACACGTGCACGTCTGCGTGCCGCCGCTGTACCGGATCGACGCCGGCAAGCAGGTCGCCTACGCGCTCACCGACGTCGAGCGCGACGCCGTGCTCGCGCGGTTCGCCGCGGAGAACGCGCGGGTGAAGCCGGTCGTCACGCGCTTCAAGGGGCTCGGGGAGATGAGCCCCGCGCAGCTGCGCGAGACGACGATGGCGCCGGCGACGCGGCGGCTGCTGCGCCTCACGATCGACGGCGGCGACAGTCCCGACCCGACGCTCGACCTGCTGCTCGCGAAGAAGCGCGCGGGCGACCGCCGCGAATGGCTGGAGACCAAGGGGAATCTCGCGAGGATATGAAGGACCAGGAGCTGAATTTCGAGGGCGTCGAGAGCGAACCGCTGAAGCACTTCGCGGAGCGCGCGTACCTCGATTACTCGATGTACGTGATCCTCGACCGCGCGCTGCCGCACGTCGGCGACGGTCTGAAGCCGGTCCAGCGGCGCATCGTGTATGCGATGAGCGAGCTCGGTCTCGCCGCCGGCGCGAAGCACAAGAAGTCGGCGCGCACGGTCGGCGACGTGATCGGCAAGTTCCATCCGCACGGCGATTCGGCGTGCTACGAGGCGATGGTCCACATGGCGCAGGACTTCGCCTACCGCTATCCGATCGTCGATGGGCAGGGGAACTGGGGATCGGCCGACGACCCGAAGTCGTTCGCCGCGATGCGCTACACCGAGTCGCGGCTCACGCGGTATGCGGCGCTGCTGCTGCGGGAACTCGGCTCGGGCACGGTCGACTGGACGCCGAACTTCGACGGATCGCTGGAGGAGCCGGTGCTCCTGCCGGCGCGCGTGCCGAACCTGCTGCTGAACGGCGCCTCGGGGATCGCCGTCGGCATGGCGACCGACATCCCGCCGCACAACCTGCGCGAGGTCGTCGCGGCCTGCATCGCGCTGCTCGACGATCCGGAGCTCTCGACGCGCAAGCTCATGAGCCACGTGAAGGGGCCGGACCTGCCGACCGGCGCCGAGATCGTGACGCCGCGCGCCGAGCTCGCGCAGCTGTACGAGACCGGCGCCGGGAGCTTCCGCGCGCGCGCGACCTACACGGTCGAGGACGGCGAGATCGTCGTCGACGCGCTGCCGTTCCAGGTCTCCGGCGCGAAGGTGCTCGAGCAGATCGCGAACCAGATGCGCGCGAAGAAGCTGCCGATGGTCGAGGACCTGCGCGACGAGTCCGACCACGAGAAGCCGACCCGCTTGGTGATCGTGCCGAAGTCGAACCGCGTCGACGCCGACGCGTTGATGGCGCACCTGTTCGCGACGACCGACCTCGAGCGCAACTACCGGGTGAACCTGAACGTGATCGCCGGCGACGGCCGCCCGCGGGTGCTCGGCTTGAAGGCGCTGCTGGTCGAGTGGCTGGAGTTCCGCAAGGCGACGGTCACGCGCCGGCTGCGCTACCGCCTGGACAAGGTTGCCGCGCGCCTGCACGTGCTCGCGGGCCTCCTGGTCGCCTATCTCAACCTCGACGAAGTGATCCGGATCGTGCGCACCGAGGATCAGCCGAAGCCGGTGCTGATGCAGCGCTTCGGGCTCGACGACGTGCAGGCGGAGTCGATCCTCGAGACGAAGCTGCGCCACCTCGCGCGCCTCGAGGAGATGAAGATCAAGGGCGAGCAGCGCGAGCTCGAGGAGGAGCGCGACGAGATCGACAGGACCTTGAAGAGCAAGGCGCGGCTCGAGAAGCTGGTCCGCGAGGAGCTCGCGAGCGACGCCGAGGAGTACGGCGATCCGCGGCGCTCGCGGATCGTCGAGCGCGCCGCGGCGCAGGCGATCGCGGAGACGGAGTTGATCGCGAGCGAGCCGGTCACGGTCGTGCTGTCGCGACTCGGCTGGGCGCGCGCGGCGAAGGGGCACGACATCGATCCGCGCTCGCTCGCCTACAAGGGCGGCGACGAATTCCAGGCGGCCGCGCGCGGGCGCAACCTGCAGCAGGCCGTGTTCATCGACTCGACCGGCCGGGCGTACAGCCTCGACGCGCACGCGCTGCCCGCCGCCCGCGGCTACGGCGAACCCCTGTCCGGGTCGATCGACCCGCCGGACGGCGCGACCTTCGCGGCGGTGCTGATCGGCGAATCCGAGGATCGATGGTTGATCGCGAGCGACGCCGGCTACGGCTTTCGCGCGAAGCTCGCGGACCTGTACGCGCGCAACCGCAAGGGCAAGGCGGTGTTGAAGGTGCCGGAGAACGCCCGGGTGCTGCCGGCGCAGCCGATCAAGAGCGCCGACGCGCGCGCCGTCCTCGTGAACGACCAGGGCGAGGTGCTCGCGCTGAAGTGCGCCGAGATCGAGGAGATGGCGTCGGGCAAGGGGCAGAACCTCTACGGGATCCCGGGCCGCAAGTCGGCCGCGCGCGAGGAGTACCTGGTCGCGATCGCGGTCGTCGCGCCGGGCGAGCAGCTCACCGTCTACAGCGGCAACAGCGCGCCGATGAAGCTCGCCTATGAGGCGCTCGCGGCATTCGAGGATCGCAAGGGGCAGCGGCGCCAGCGGTTCTCGCGCGCCTACAAGCAGGTCGATCGGCTGGAGGTCGGCCCGGCCTGAGGCGCGCTCAGCGGTCGCCGGACATCGTCACGTCCTCCGGGGCGTTCACGAAGAAGCCCTGGATGAACTCGATGCCGAGCTGCCACAGCACGGCCATCGTGTTCGCGTCCTCGACGCGCTCGGCGATCGTCTCGACGTGCTTGCGCTTCGCCGCGTCGACCAAGGACTTCACGCGCTGCTGCTGCAGCTGATTGGTCGCGAGCCCCTGCATCAGCGAGCCGTCGATCTTGATGAAGTGCGCGTCGACCTCGGCGAGCAGCTTCAGCGGGGCGCGGCCCGCGCCGAAGTGCTCGAGCGCGAAGCGGAAGCCGAGCCCCCCGAGCGTGCGCGCGAGCTCGATCGTCTGGCGCAGGTATTGATTCGCGAGGTCCTCGGAGACCTGGAAGCACAGGCGCCGCGGCTCCACCCGGATTGAACGCAATTGCGTCTCCAGCCACGCCGGCAGCGTCTTGTCGAGCACCGTGTCCTTCGAGATCCGCAGGAAGATGCACTCGGCCTTGCGGTTCGCGCTGAAGGACATCGACGCGCCGATCACCCAGCGGTCGATGTTCTTCATCAGCTCGTTGCGTTCGGCGGCGGCGATGAACTCCGCGGGCAAGACCTCGGCGCCCTGCTCGTCGAGCATCCGCACGAGCACGTCGAACATGCCCTTGTCCTCGCCGAGCAGACTCGCGATCGGCTGCTGGACCAGCCGGAAGCGGTTCTCCATCAGCGCGGTCTTGATGTGCTTGACCCAGATCGTGTCGTAGGCCTGCACCCGGTTATCGGTGTCGGATCGGCGGCTCTCGACGACCTGGTTGCCGCCGCGCTCCTGGGCTTGGCGGACCGCGGCGAGCGCGTCGGTCGCCGCCGCGTTCACGTCCGGCTTCGAGCTCGGCAGCGCGCTGATGCCGGCCGAGATCGTCGCCGACAGCGTCTTGTCGCCGGTCGTGAACGTCTGCTGGCCCACGCGCTTCACGACATTGTCCGCCCAGGCCTCGACGTCGCGCGGCGTGCCGCGCTCGAGCAGCACCATCAGCGCATCGGCGCCGAACCGGCCGCACAGGTCGGTCGGGTTCAGCTGCGCGCGCAGCAGGTCGGCGAACTGCGCGAGCAGGTCCTCGCCCGACAGCGCGCCGATCGCCTTCAGCAACTCCTCGAAGCGGTCGAACGCGAGCAGCGCGATCTCGCGCACACCGCCCCGGACCGGCTGCAAGCAGCGCTCGCGCAGCGCCGCGGCGAAGTGGCGCAGCTGCAGGAACCCGGTCGACGCGTCGTTCTTGACCGCCCACTGCAGCTGCGCCTCGAATCCGGAGGTCTCGTTGCGCCGCGCCGGGACGCTCAGGCGGATCGCCAGCTCGCCGTCCTGCTCGACCCGGGTCAGGACGATCTCGAGCGGCAGCGCGGAGCCGTCGGACAGCAGCGCCTGGACCTTGAGCGCATGGTCCGACCACTTGCCCTGGAGGCAGGCGACCAGCGCGCCCTTGAGCGCGGCGTGGGTCTCCTGCTCGA
Organism: Pseudomonadota bacterium; assembly: GCA_021785405.1. Classification (GTDB taxonomy): domain Bacteria; phylum Pseudomonadota; class Gammaproteobacteria; order Steroidobacterales; family Steroidobacteraceae; genus Bog-1198. The sequence goes on from JAJYFF010000076.1 coordinate 5,492, forward strand.
ACAGGTCCATCAGCGGCTGGCCGGTCAGCGCATCGTCGCCGGAGTACCCGAACAGGTCGAGCCAGGCGCGGTTCGCCTCGATCACGATGCCCTCCTGCACCAGGCAGATCGCGTCCGCGGAGCCTTGCAGGAACGTCTGGAGCTGCTCGCGGTATTCGCGCGCGCTCGACAGCGTCTTGTCGAGCGCCCGCTCGAGACGGTAGGCGTGCAGTTCGCGGCTCGCGACCGCCTGCAGGCGGTCGCGGTTCTCGAGCGAGACGACGTCGCGGGCGCCGAGCGCCATCGCCGCGGCGATCTGCGCCTCGTCGACCGGGTCGCGGACGATCAGCACCGGCAGGGTCGGCGCCGCCCCGGTCAGGATCCGCATCGTCCCGGCGAGGTCGAACGCCGGATCCTCGACGAAGATCACGACCATCTCGGGGTCCAGCTGCGCCAACGCGTCGGGGAGATCGGCGGTGTCCGCCAGGCCGGTGCAGTGGACCGGGTGGCCGGCGTTGCGCAGGGAACTGTTGATCGCCTCGACGTGGTCCTGGGACCGCGAGATCACGATCAGCGGGACGGCTCCCAGTTCGGTCACGGCCGGCGCTCCTCGTCGTTCATGAACCGCGAGTCTAGCATCGGCCGTGCCGGCCAATTCGCGAACGGCGTCTCGCGGCGGACACGCGGCGTCGGTGGCCCCGACGGGCGGATGCGGCTATCATACGCGCCCTTCGACCCTGCCCACGACCGGGTGCGGGAAAACCCGAGGCGAGCGATGGCCAGTTACAGCACGAACGAGTTCAAGTCCGGCCTCAAGATCCTGATCGACGGCGATCCGTACGTGATCGTCGAGAACGAGATGGTCAAGCCCGGCAAGGGACAGGCGTTCAACCGGGTCCGGATCCGTAACTTGAAGACCGGCCGGACGATCGAGCGGACCTGGAAGTCCGGCGACACGGTCGAGGCGGCCGACGTGGTCGATACCGACATGCAGTACCTGTACTCGGACGGCGACTTCTATCACTTCATGGTGCCGGACACCTTCGAACAGACCACCGCCTCGAAGGAGGCCGTCGGCGACGCCGCGCAGTGGCTCAAGGACGGCACGGTGTGCGTCGTGACCTTGTGGAACGGCGTGCCGCTGCAGGTGACCCCGCCGGCGCACATGGAGCTGAAGATCGTCGAGACCGACCCCGGGTTGCGGGGCGATACCGCGACCGGCGGCTCCAAGCCCGCGAAGCTCGAGACCGGCGCCAGCGTGCGCGTTCCCTTGTTCATCAACGAGGGCGAGACGATCCGGATCGACACCCGCACCGGCGAGTACCTCTCGCGCGGCAAGGGCTGAGTTCGCGCGGCCCGGGTCGAGTCCGCGCGGCCGGGGCTCCGCGCGTCGCTCAGGCCCGGTCGATCGGGAACGCGAGCGCGTCGGCCAGCGCCGCGGCGCCGATCGCGAGCGCGAGCAAGCGGTCGAAGCCGAGCGCGACGCCCGCGCAATCCGGCAACCCCGCGGCCAACGCGTCCAGCAGCCGTTCGTCGACCGCCGGCAGCCGCTGGCCGCGCTCGCGCCGCAGCCGCAGGTCCGCCGCGAAGCGCGCACGCTGCTCCTGCGCATCGCTGAGTTCGTGAAAACCGTTCGCGAGCTCGATGCCGTCGAGATACAGCTCGAAGCGCGCCGCGACCGGCGGGTCGCCGGGCTTGAGCCGCGCGAGCGAGGCCTGCGAGGCCGGATAGTCGGTCACGAAGCACGGCGCCGCGCGGCCGAGCCGCGGGCCGACGACCAGACCCATCAGCAGGTCGAGCGCGGCATCCCGGTCGAGCGCCGCGTCGCAGACGATCCCGTGCGCGACGGCGGCGCGCCGCAGCTCCGCGACGCTCGCGGTCGCGCCGTCCACCCCGGCATGGCGCCGCAGCGCCTCGGCGTAGGTCACCCGCTCGGCGGCACGGACCGGGCGGTGCGGCGCGAGCAGGGCGCCGACCAGCGCCTCGACCTCGCTCATCAGGCCCCCGTCGGTGAGTCCGGGCCGGTACCACTCGATCATCGTGAACTCGGGGTTGTGCCAGCGGCCGTACTCCTCGTCGCGGAACACCTTGCCGATCTGGTAGATCGCGCCGCTGCCCGCGGCCAGCAGCCGCTTCATCGCGAATTCCGGCGAGGTCGCGAGGTACCGTGGCGCGTCGATCCCGCGGACCTGCGTCTGCAGCGACTCGATCTGCGGGTCGGTCGTGCCGCCCGCGCCGAGGATCGGCGTGTCCACCTCGAGCACCCCGCGCTCGGCGAAGAACGCGCGCGCCCGGGCGAGCATCCCGGCGCGCACCTCGAGCGTGCGTCGCGTCGCCGTCGGTCGCCAGTCCGCGTTCATCGGTTGAGGCGGCCGATCGGCTGACCCATGCGCACCGGCGTCCCGGGGCCGATCGCGGGCGCGAGCGCGAAGCGCCCGGGCTCGAACAGCAGGATCACCGTCGAGCCCATGTTGAAGCGCGCGCATTCCGCGCCCTTGCGCAGCGCCACCGCGGCGTCGGGGAGGCGCACCGCGCCGCGCCGGCCGCGCGGCGCGATCGCGCCGGCCCACACCGTCTCCATGCTGGCGACGTTCAACGCGCCGATCAGCACCAGCGCGAACGCGCCGGCCGCGGGGTCGTCGAACCGCGTGAGCACGCGTTCGTTGCGCGCGAACAATCGGGGTACGTGGCGCGCGGTCGCCGCGTTCACGCTGAACAATCGGCCGGGTACGAACACGGTCTCGGCGAGCCGCCCGTCGCAGGGCATGTGGATCCGGTGGTAGTCGCGCGGCGCGAGGTAGATCGTCAGGAAGGTGCCGCGTTCGAAGCGTGCGCTCCAGTCGCGATCGGCCAGGAGTTCGCGCAGCGCGTAATCGCGGCCTTTCGCCTGCAGCAATCGATCGCCGTCGATCGGCCCGCACTCGCTCACCGTGCCGTCGACCGGGCACGCGACCTCGTCGGGTCCGGGCGCGATCGGGCGCGCGCCGGGACGCAGCGCCCGCGTGAAGAATTCGTTGAAGCTGCCGTACGCGAACGGGTCGGGCTCGGCCGCGTCGGCGAGGTCGACCGGGTAGAGCCGCAGGAACGCGCGGATCAGCCGATCCTTGAACCAGCGGGCGCGCACCCGCGTCGCCGCACGCACGAGCGCCGACACGGCCCGCTTCGGCAGCAGGTACTGGAGGAACGCGAACGTGCGCGCGCTCATGCGCGATCGGTGGCGGGCAGGCTACAATCCGGCGGCGCGCGCAAGGATCGGGATCGAATCGGCATGAATGGATTATCGCACAGGGCCGCTGGCCGCCGTGCCGGCCAGACGGTCGGCGAGGCGATCGACCATTGCGCCGCGGCCCTCGACGCCGCCCGCGTGCACTTCGGTCACGGCACCGACAATGCGCGCGACGAGGCCGCCGAGATCGTGTTCTTCGCGGCCGGGATCCCGCACGCCCGCGGCGCGCGCGCGTACGGCCGTGCCCTCGCGCCGGCGGCGCGCCGGCGCATCGCGCGGCTGCTGCGCCGGCGCATCGACGAACGCCTGCCGTTGCCGTATCTCACGCACCGGGCGTTCTTCGCCGGTCTCGAACTATACGTCGACGGCCGCGTGCTGGTGCCGCGCTCGCCGATCGCGGAGCTCGCGCAGCAGCGCTTCGCGCCGTGGATCGACCCGCGGCGCGTGCGGCGGATCCTCGACATCGGCACGGGCTCGGGCGCGATCGCGCTCGCCTGTGCGCGCGCGTTCGCGCGCGCGCGGGTGGATGCGGTCGACGTGTCGGCCGACGCGCTCGCGGTCTGCCGCCGTAACGTGCGCGCGCTCGGCCTCGAGCGGCGGGTCGAGGCGCTGCGTTCGGATCTGTACGCGGCCGTCGCGGGGCGCCGTTACGATATCATCGTCAGCAATCCGCCCTATGTCGGCGCGCGCGAGCTGCGCGGGCTCCCGCCGGAATACCGGCACGAGCCGCGCATCGGGCTCGCGGCGGGCGCGAACGGGCTCGCGCTGGTGCGCCGGATCCTCGCGGGCGCGCGCGAGCACCTGCACGAGGACGGCCTCCTGGTCGTCGAGGTCGGCAACAGCGAGTCCGCGCTGCTGCGCGCGTTCCCGCGCACCGGCTTCATCTGGCCGGCGTTCACGATCGGCGGCGGCGGCGTATTCTTGTTGCGATATCAGGACATCTGACGGGTAGCGACGACGTGGCAGGCAACACCTTCGGCAGGCTCTTCACGGTCACGACCTTCGGCGAAAGCCACGGGCCTGCGCTCGGCGGCGTGGTCGACGGGTGCCCGCCGGGGCTCGCGCTCAGCGAAGCGGACCTGCAGGCGGACGTGGATCGGCGGCGTCCGGGAACCTCGCAATTCACGACCCAGCGGCGCGAATCGGACCGGGTCCGGATCCTGTCGGGTGTCTTCGAGGGCAAGACGAC
>JAJYFF010000021.1 GCA_021785405.1 Pseudomonadota bacterium
ACGCGTAGAAACGAAAACCCATCATGATCGCCCGCCGGCCGATCGCGGTTCCGATTCGCTCGGGGAGCAGCGGCCGCAAGCCCCAGGCGCAGGTCGACCAGGCGATCGACAGGACCCCGAGGATCGTGAGCGTCATGGCGTAGATCAGCGCTTCGTAAGCGGCCCGCAGTGGATTCGACATGGGGTGCCTGCGGGAACGGACGGTCAGCCGCGCGATGCCGGGATCCAGCCGCCGGCGGGCAGCGAGTGGCGCTCAGCGTGCGGCCTCCTGGCCTGCCTCGCGGCGCGTTCGGCTTGCGGCATCCTCTCCGACGTCATAGATTCCGAATCTTATATGGGACCGTCGGATGGCTCCAGGCGTCGCGCGGCGGCGACCGCGGTCGCCGTGATTCCCGAAGCCGATTCAACCATGCACATATTGATCGTCGAGGATGACCAGGTCGCGAGGGACTACCTCGCGAAGGCCTTGCGCGAAGTCGGCCATACGGTCGACGTCGCCACGGACGGGCTCGAGGGGCTGCACCTCGCCTCGTCGATCGCGCTGGATCTCGCGGTCGTCGACCGGATGCTGCCGAAGCTCGACGGACTCGCGCTGGTGCAGTCGCTGCGGGCGACGGGGCGCAAGTTCCCGGTGCTGATCCTGAGCGCGCTCGGCGACGTCGACGACCGCATCACGGGTCTGCGCGCCGGCGGCGACGACTACCTGACCAAGCCTTATCACGTGTCCGAGCTGTTGGCCCGTATCGACGCGCTCGCGCGCCGCGCCGAACTCGGCAGCGGCGAGGCCGCGACCAAGCTGAAGCTCGCGGATCTGGAACTCGACCGCATGACGCGGCGGGTCACGCGCGGCGGCAAGAAGATCGAGCTGACCGCGAGGGAGTTCCAGCTGCTCGAGTTCCTGATGCGCCACAGCGGCCAGGTGGTCACCCGGACCATGTTGCTCGAGGGAGTCTGGGACTACCACTTCGACCCGCAGACGAACGTGATCGACGTGCACATCAGCCGCCTGCGGCAGGCGATCGACAAGGATTTCGACAAACCCCTGCTGCATACGGTCCGCGGCGCCGGATACAGCCTCAGCGAAGAAGACTAGTGGACCAGGAACAAGGCTTCCTGGGGGTCCTCACCAGCTCGCCGTTCCGAATCGCGATCGTGTACTCGGTCGCTTTCGCGCTCGGCACCGTCGGACTGCTCAGCGGGGTCTATTTCGCGGTGTCCCGGGTCATCGACGGCAGCACCGACAACCTGATCGAGGCGGAGGTGCAGGGCCTGCGCGAGCAGTACCTCGTGCTCTCGCGCAGCGATTTCATCGAGCTGGTCGAGCAGCGCTCGCACACGCAGGACGTGCGCGGCGCGGTGTACCTGATGGTCGATCCGCGGTTGCGCCCGGTCGCCGGCAATCTGCCGTCCTGGCCGACGATCCCGCCGGGCGAGGGCAAGTGGATCCAGTTCAAGGCGATCGTGCCCTACGGCGATCAGACGCGGGTCCACGAGGTCCGCGCCCAGCGGTTCCCGTTGCCGGGCGGCTACCGGATGCTGGTCGGCCACGACGTGCAGGAACGCCAGGACGTGAAGAACGTGATGATGCGCGGGCTCGTCGCCGCGGTCGTCTCGACGATGTTGATCGGCATCGGCGGCGGCATCTGGATGGGGCGACGGATTCTCGCGCATGCCGGCGCGATCTCCGCGGTCGCGACGCAGATCATGCGCGGCGACCTGTCGCGCCGCCTCCCGGTTCGCGACGCCGAGGACGAGTTGAACACGCTGGCCAGAGAGATCAACGGCATGCTCGACAAGATCGAGCAGCTCACGCTCGGCATGCGCACGGTGCTCGACAGCGCCGCGCACGATCTGCGCACGCCCTTGAACCGGCTGCAGTCGACCGCGGAGGCGGCGCTCGCGCATCTCGGCAAGGATTCCGCCGAGCGCCGCGTGCTCGAGCGGGTCACCGCCGAGGTCGATCGGATGCGCAGCACCCTGGATGCGCTGTTGCGCATCGCGCTCGCGGAGACCGGCACCGTCGCGCGCGAAGCGGTCGATCTCTCGGCGCTCGTCGCGAGCATCGTCGAGCTGTATGCGCCGGTCACCGAGGAGCGCGGCATCGATCTGCGCAGCGAGGTGGCCGTCGGGGTTCATATCCAGGGCAGCCGGCAACTGCTCGCGCAGGCGCTCGCGAACCTCTTGGACAACGCGATCAAGTTCACGCCGGCCGGTGGGCACGTCCGCGTCTTTCTGCGCAACGACGCGGGCGGACCCGAGATCACCGTCGAGGACGACGGGCCCGGGATTCCGGCGGACAAGCGCGAGCTCGTGCTCGGGCGTCGCGTACGGCTCGACGAGGCGCGTAAAGTGCCAGGATCCGGCCTGGGGCTGTCGCTGGTCGCCGCGGTCACGAAGCTGCACGGAGCGCGGCTCGTGCTCGCGGACGCCGATCCCGGTCTCCGGGTTTCATTGAAATTCGCCGTTTGATGGAGGTAGCCATGTTGCGAAAGATGATCCTTGCGATGAGCGCCGCGTGCCTGTGCTCATGGTCCGGCGCCCATGCGGCGTCGACGCCGTCGTCCGGCATCGACCTGCGCTACCTGCTGCCGGCCGTACGCCCCCAGGACGACATCTACCGGCACTTGAACGGCAAGTGGCTCGAGGACTTCCAGATCCCGGCCGACAAGTCCTCGTATTCGATGTTCACCCAGGTGGACGACGAGACCCAGAAGCAACTGAAGTCGATCGTCGACGGATTGCGCACGGGCGGCGCCACGGATCCCGAGGCGCGCAAGGTCGCCGACCTCTACGCGAGCTACATGGACGTCGCGCGCGCCGATGCGCTCGGCGTGTCGCCGATCGAGAGCGAGCTGCGACGGATCGATGCGCTCACCGACAAGCGCGGCATCGCCGCGTTGATCGCGCACTACAACGAGTCGGTCGCGGACGCCCCCTTCGACGTCGGGATCGCGCAGGACGCGCGCGACTCCACCCGCTACGCCGTCTACCTCGCGCAGGGCGGACTCGGACTGCCGAACCGCGACTACTACCTCAGCAGCGCGCCGAAGCTGGTGGCGACGCGCGCAGCGTACCAACGCTACGTGCGGGCGATGTTCCGCCTCGCAGGCCTCGCCCACCCGACGCGCAGCGCCGCCGAGATCATGCAGTTGGAAACCGCGCTCGCGAAGATCCAGTGGTCGCCGGTCGCGAACCGCGATCCGGTGAAGACCTACAACAAGACGACCCTCGCCGAGCTGCCGCGACTGATGGGCGGCTACGACTGGACCGACTACCTGCGGGACACCGGCCTCGCGGGCAAGGCGGACTACGTGATCGTGAACCAGCCGAGCTACTTCACCGGGCTCGGCCGGCTGATCGAGAGCACCCCGCTCCCGGTATGGAAGGCGTACTTCCGGTGGCGGGTGCTGTCGGCGGCCGCGCCCTACCTGTCGCAAGCGTTCGTCCATCGGCGGTTCGCGTTCGTCGGCACGGTGTTGAAGGGCACCCGCGCGAACCGGCCCCGCTGGCAGCGCGGGCTCGCGCTCGTCGACGTCGCGATGGGCGAGGCGCTCGGGAAGCTCTACGTCGCCCGCTATTTCCCGCCGCGCAACAAGGCGCGGATGCTCGCGCTGGTGCACCACTTGATCGAGGCCTATCGGACGGACATCGCGAGACTCGACTGGATGAGTCCGCCGTCGCGCCAGGGCGCGCTCGCGAAGCTCGACAAGCTCGCGATCAAGATCGGCTACCCGGACAAGTGGCGCGACTATGGCGCGCTCGTGATCCATCGCGACGATCTGTACGGCAACGTCGTCCGCGCGACCGAGTTCGAGTTCCGGCGCGAGCGCGCGAAGCTCGGCAAGCCGATCGACCGCACCGAATGGGAGATGAACCCGCAGACGGTCAACGCGTACTACGATCCGACGATGAACGAGATCGTGTTCCCGGCGGCGATCCTGCAACCGCCGTTCTTCGACGTGAATGCCGACGAAGCCGTCAACTACGGCGCGATCGGCGCGGTGATCGGCCACGAGATCAGCCACGGCTTCGACGACGAGGGGAGCCAGTTCGACGCGAACGGCAATCTGCACGACTGGATGACGCCGGCGGATCACGCGAAATTCGCCGCGAAGACGCGAGCGCTGGTCGCCCAGTATTCCCGCTACGAGCCCGTTCCGGGGTTCCACGTGAACGGCGAACTCACGCTCGGCGAGAACATCGCGGACAACTCCGGCCTCGCGATCGCGTACCAGGCCTACCACCTCGCGCTCCACGGCCGCCCGGCGCCGGTGATCGACGGGATGACCGGCGATCAGCGCTTCTATTACGGCTTCGTGCAGATGTGGCGGGGCAAGGTGCGGCGCGCGCAGCAGATCCTCTGGTTGAAGACCGATCCGCACTCGCCGCCGTACGTGCGCGGCACCGCACCGCTGCGCAATCAGGCGGGGTTCTACCAGGCGTTCGACGTGAAGCCCGGCGACAAGATGTACCTGCCGCCCGATCAGCGGGTGTCGATCTGGTGACGACCGATCACCGCGCGATCGCGGAACCAACCGGCCGCGCGGCGATCGAATCGCAGCACCCGGGCCCGTCGTGCGGGCCCCGAACCGCAAATCGAGGAGAGTGTCGAACCATGGACTATCAGACCGCCGAGAATCAGGCGATCCAGCTGCAGACCCAAGCGGATCAGGTCGCGCAAGGAATCAAGGGATTGGCCGATAAGCTGCAGACCAAGGTCACGGATCCGGCGCTCGCGCGGGAGCTGGTGCTCGATCTGCGCGAAGCCGCGCTCGCGGTGCAAAATCAGAACCAGACGACGACCGCGCTGATCGAGCAGATGGCGCAGTACATCCACGCGCTCGAGAGCCACGTCGCGGCGATGCCGCAGTCGGCGATGCAGCCGCGGGGCTGGAGCGCCCAGCCGTATGCGGCGAGCGGCGGCAGCGGCTTCATGGGCAACGTGATGTCGGGTCTCGGTCTCGGTGCCGGGTTCGGTCTCGCGAGCGACCTCGTCGGCAGCCTGTTCAACGCGCTGTAAACGATCGGCGCGCGGGCCGCTTCGGGAGCGCTAGCCGGCGATCGCCTGTGCGCGCTGCGCGTCGAACGTGCGTGGGTCGACCTTGAGGTAGGCGAGGCGCTCGGCGGCGACGACCGCGACCTCGGCGACGCCCGCGACCGTCCGGAAGCGCTCGCCGAGCGCGCGTTCGTCGATCGAGCCCGCGCCCGTGATGCGCAGGATCCGCATCGTGAGGTGACTCGGTCGCCGCATCGCCGCGGCGGCCAGCAGCCATACGAACGCGATCGCCGCGGAGCTCGCGAACACGCCGGTCGCGTGGGCGACCTGATGGATCCAGCCGCCGGCGACGCCGCCGAAGAAGATCCCGAGGAATTGCGCACTCGAATAGATGCCGGTCGCGGTCCCCTTCGCGGCCGGGGGCGCCGTCTTGGTGATCAGCGACGGCAGGCTCGCCTCGAGCACGTTGAACGCGGCGAAGAACAGGGTGACCGCGCCGAGCAGCGCGGCGACGCTGTGGTCGGCGCGCAGCAGCAGGAGCTGGCTCACCGCGATCGCGCCGATTGCGCCGAGGAACACCTCCTTCATGCGTCGCCGCTTCTCGGCGAACACGATCGCCGGGATCATCACGGCGACCGACACGAGCAGCACCGGGAGGTACACCATCCATTGATCGCGGCTGTCGACCCGTAGCTTCGCGTGCAGCAGGCCCGGGATCACGAGGAAGCTCGCCGTGAGGATCGCGTGCAACGCGAATATCCCGAAATCGAAGCGCAGCAGTTCGCGATCGCGCAGCACCGACAACAGCATCCCGGGCACCGTCTCGGCGTCGCGGCGCAGGTGCGAGTCGTCCGGCGTCGGGACGACGAACAGCACCACCGCGATGCCGATCAGCGCGAGCGCGACCATCAACCAGAAAATGCCGGGGACGCCGGCGATCCCGGCGACGATCGGACCGGTCACGAGCGCGACCATGAACGACAGGCCGATCGTGATCCCGACCATCGCCATCGCTTGGGTGCGGTTCTCCTCGCGGGTGAGGTCGGCGACCAGCGCGAGGATCACGGCGCCGACCGCGCCCGCTCCCTGCAACACCCGACCCAACACCACGCCGTCGATCGTCGTCGCCCGCGCGGCGATCGCGCTGCCGATCGCGAACATCAACAGCCCGATCACGATCATCGGCTTGCGACCGAACCGGTCCGACAACACGCCGAACGGGATCTGCAGCAGCCCTTGGCTCAAACCGTAGATCCCGAGCGCGAGGCCGATCATATACGGCGTCGCGCCGACGAGTCCCCGCGCGTACGCGGCGAACACCGGATAGATCATGAACAGGCCCAGCAGTCGCAAGGAAAAAACAGCAGCGAGCGACAGTGCGGCGCGGGTCTCCGGTCGGGTCATCGGGGTCGGTTCTGGATTACGCTGGATTGGCTCGAGACTCTTTTGTCCGTCCACACGGTCCGAAGTTCCCCGGATCGTTGCGCTCGGGCAACGCGACCGATCATACTTGAATCACAGCGGTTTCGGACCAAGACTGAAGGTTGCGGGTGGACCGCGCCAGAACGCAGTGGAGACTACGGCCGATGGCGACCGGATGGGCAGGCGACAACGCCGTCAACGAACAGATCGACGCGACCGTGAAGGACGGTGTGCGGCGCGCCCGCAGCCGGCTGCCGACGGGCCCGTCGCTCAGCCATTGCGAGTCCTGCGGCGGCGAGATTCCCGAAGCGCGCCGAGCCGCGATCCCGGGCGTGCGGCTCTGCGTCGCGTGTCAGGCGGAGCGCGACCGTGACGAGGCGAAGTTCAGCGGTTACAACCGCCGTGGCAGCAAGGACAGCCAGTTGCGTTGAAGCGGCGACCGGCTTCCCGCCGGGCCGTGCTCAGGTCCCGGCGAGCGCGCGCGCGATCGCGCGGAACGCGGGCAGGGTGATCGTATCGTTCGCGGCGCTGGTCGCGATCGGATGCGATGCGAATCGCGCGATGACCAGTTCCGCGCGCGGCGCCACGTAGAGCCGCTGCCCGTGGATCCCGCGCGCCTCGAACGTGCCGAGCGAATCGTGCGCGATCCACCACATGCTGCGATAGGAGTAGCCCGGCAACAACGGGTACTCGGTCGCCGGGAATTTCGCGGGATCCGATCCGGCCCGAATGTCGGCGACGACGGCCGCCGGGACGATCTCGGTACCCTGCCAATCCCCCTCTCGACGCATCATCTCGCCGAAGCGCGCGACGTCGCGCAGGCAGGCGCTCAGCCCGCCGCCGCTCATCTCGACGCCGATCGAGTCGACGCTGAGATAGGCGTCTTCCTCGCAGCACAGCGGTGACCAGATCCGGCGCGACAGCGTATCGGCGAGCCCGAACCCGGTCACGCGCTTCATGATCCAGCCGAGCACCTCGGTGTTCACCGTCTTGTAGTCGAATACCTGCCCGTGCTCGCCCTGCGGGCGCAGCGCGATCAGGAACTCGTAATAGTTCGTCGGTCCGGGATCGGTCGCGGGGCGCGGTCGCAGCCCCCCGGCGCGCGCGTACGCCCAGATCTCCGCCTTCGGATCCTGGTATTCCTCCGAGTACGCGACCCCGACCTGCATGTCGAGCAAGTGCCGCAGGGTCGCGTCGCGATAGGCCGACTGCGCCATTTCCGGCAGGTAGTACGGCACCGTCTTCGTCTCGTCGAGCGCTCCCTCGTGGATCAAGGTCGCGGCGATGGTGGCCGCGTACGACTTCGTGATCGAAAAGCACGCGTGCGGCCGATGCGCGTCGAGTGCGCCGAAGTAGCGCTCGTAAACCGGTACGCCCCGGTGCAGCACCAGGATCCCGTCGGTGTAGGTGTCCGCGAGCGAGTCGCGCCATGCGCGGCGCCGTCCGTCGAGATCGACGAATTCGAGCGCGTCGATCGAGGCTTCCGTCGACGGATCGGGTGCGGGCCAGCGGGGGTTCGCGTGATCACCGCGCCACACGCCGGCCGTCGGCACGAGTTCGCGCATGTGCGACAGGCTCCAGCGCAACTGCGGAAATTCGAGGATCCGGTCGTCCTCGAAGCGGATGCGCCGGTCCACCGGCGGCGGTGCGCCGCGCATCCACCCGAGCCGGATCGGGTCGGATGCCGCGGCGTCCGGGTACTCGACGCCGTCGAAAATCATCGTGCCGCGCTTCACGTCGTGCATGCCCCGTTCCGCCTTCAATCGATCGACGGCGGCGCCGCGACCTCGATCGCCTTCCCGGCCGCGAGCGTCGGCGCGCCCGCGGCGTACGCCGCGCGATCGTAGGCCGCGACGTCGCCCGCGAGCAGGGCGTTGTAAGCCGCGAGTTTCGCGTTCAGCGCGGCCGCGACCTCCTTCTCGATCTCCCGCAACGGATCGGTCGGCGCTTGCGTGCCGAGTTCCGCGAACGACTCCGCGTTGCGGCTCACCGCGCCTTGCAGGTCGGTCAGTTGATGGAGATCGTCCTCGGGGACCTGGTGCTGAACCTTGGGGTCGTACATCGAGTCCTTGAGCTTGCCGAGTTCCGTGGACAGCGCTTGCGCCTTCGCGACCAAGGCGGCCTGCGCTTTCGCGCGCGCCTGGACCGATTCGTCGATGCTCGTCGAATCGCTCGCGACGGCGTGCTGATAGGCCGCGAGTTCCGCCTGCATCGCGCTGATCCGGTTCAGCATCCGGTTCATCGCGTCCGCTTGGGCGCGCGTCACGAGCGCCATCCGCAGCGATTCGGTCTGCGCCTGCAACGCCGGCGGCTGATTCGGATCGGCCTCGACCCGAGCCTGCACCGACTCGGTCCGTCCGGCCGCGGTCACGCGAATCGTGTAGCCGCCCGGCAGCACCTGCGGGCCGCGCGGACCGCGCTCCCACGCCGGCTTTTTCCCTTGAACCGCGGGCTTCTCGAAATCGATCGGTGTCGGCCCGTCGTAACGCATGTCCCAGAGGAAGCGATTCAAGCCGCCGCGCGCCGCGCCGTAGCGGGTCGCGATCAGGCGGCCCTTCGCGTCGCGGATCTGGATCCGGACCGGCGTCTGGTGCAACGCCTTCTGGTGTGCGTCCGCCTTCAATTTCCGCGGCAAGCTGTAGTCGATCACGACGCCGTCCGGCGCGTTCGGCGTCACGAACGCCGGTTCGGCGCCCTCACCGCGTTGCCAGCGCTGGAATTCGATCCCGACTCCCGGCGTGTAGAGCGCGAGATGCGGCGGAACCGCGGCGGGATCGAGCTCGGCGACCGGCGCGAAGTGATCGAGCACCCACAGGCCGCGACCGTGGCTCGCGAGCACGAGATCGCCACGCACGAACTTCAAGTCGAAGATCGGCATCGTCGGCAGGTTCGACTTCAGCTGGCTCCAGTGGCGCCCGCGGTCGCGCGAGATCCACAGACCGGTCATCGTGCCGGCCGCGAGCACGCGCGAATCGTCCGGATCCGACCGGACGACGAGCACCGACGCGTTCGTCGGCAGGCCCGCGTCGATGCGGCGCCAGTGCCGGCCGTAATCCGCGGTCGCATAGACGTACGGCTTGTCGTCGTTCAGTTCGTGGGCGTCGAACGCGAGATAGGCGGTGCCCGGCTCGGTCGGCGACACGTCGATCTGATAGACGCGAGCCCAGGCGGGCGCGCCCGGCGGCGTCACCGTTTGCCAGCTCTTGCCGCCGTCGCGCGTGACCGACACGACCCCGTCGTCGGTTCCTACCCACAATACCTGCGGATCGCTTGGCGCGATCTGGACCGACAGGATCGTGTCGTAGGTCTCCGCGCCGGACAAGTCGTAGTGGATCGGGCCGCCGGACAGCTGCTGCTTCGACTTGTCGTTGCGGGTCAGGTCGGGACTGATCGCGGTCCAGTGCAGCCCGCCGTCCGTGGACTTCAGCAGCACGTTGCCGCCGATGTAGACGGTGTTCTCGGCCTGCGGATCGACGGCGATCGGCGGGGTCCAGTTGAAGCGGATCTTCTGTTGCGCCGGCGCCAGGTCGTCGATGTACCCGGGGCCGTGCAGGTACGGCATGATGAACAGCGTCTGCTTGGTCTTGCGGTCGAACCGTACGATCTCCCCGTCTTCGGCGTCGGCGTAGATCACGTCGGGATTCGACGGCGCGGGCACCACGTATTCGCCGTCGCCGCCGACGACCGTGAACCAGTCGTTCCCGGAGACGACCTCGTCGGAGAGCGACGACGACGGTCCGCACCAGCCGCTGTTGTCTTGCAGGCCCGCGCAGACGTCGTACGGGGTGCGGGTGTCGGCCGCGACCATGTACGTCTGCTCGATCGGCATCCCGTCGAGGAATCGCCAGGTCTTGCCGCCGTCGAGCGACAGGTACGCGCCGCCGTCGTTGCCTTGGATCATGCGTTCCGGATTCTCCGGATCGATCCACATCGCGTGATGGTCGACGTGCACGTTATGATCGATCACGCGCACGGTCTTGCCGCCATCGTCCGATTGCAGCAGCTGGAAGCCGAGGAAATACACCCGGTCGGCGTCGTCGGGCGCGACCTCGAGCGTCGTGAAATAGAATCCGCGCACGTTCAGCGCGTGATTGTCGGTGACCTCGTGCCAGTGGTCGCCGAGGTCGTCCGACACGAACAATGATCCCTTGCCGCTCTTCGCCTCGAGGACCGCGTACACGCGTTCCGGGGCGCTCGGTGCGATCGCGAGTCCGATGCGGCCGATCGGCGATGCCGGCAAGCCCTTCGTGAGCCGCTTCCAGGTCGCGCCGCCGTCCGTCGAGCGCCAGACGCCGGAGCCGGGCCCACCATCATGCAGCATCCAGGGGCGGCGAACCGTTTGCCAGGTCGCCGCGAACACCACCTCGCCGTTGTCCGGCTGCATCGCCACGTCGATCGCGCCGGTGCCGTCGTCGACGAACAGGCTCTTGCGCCAGGTCTTGCCGCCGTCGGTCGTCTCGTAGATGCCGCGGTCCGGGTTCGGTCCCCATTCGTGTCCGAGCGCGGCGACCACCACGTGACGGGGGTCGTGCGGGTCGATCGCTATTCTGGCGATCTGCCCGACGTCCGCGAGGCCCATGCGCTGCCACGACTTGCCGGCATCGGTCGACCGGTAGATGCCCGCGCCCGGGATCACGTCGTTGCGGTTGTTCGCCTCGCCGGTGCCCACCCAGACGAGGTTGGGATTCGACGCAGCGACCGCGATCGCGCCGATCGAACTGGTCGCTTCGTGCTCGAATATCGCCTGCCAGCTCAAGCCGCCGTCGGTCGTCTTGAAGACGCCGCCGCCGGCCGCGCCGACGTAATAGATCCGCGGATTGCCAGGAATCCCGGCGACCGCGGTCACGCGGCCGCCCGCGATCGCGGGGCCGAGGTTGCGGAATTTCAGGTGCGCGAAGACGTCCTTCGGCTGCGCAGGGGCCCGTGGTACGCCGGCGGCGGCGACCGCGGCGCAGGCGCACCAGGCGATCGTGACGGCCATGATTCTGAGCGGCAGGGAAGTGGTCTGCATCGTGACATCCTCCATACGCATCGGCGGCGCGAAAGCGCCCATGTTAACCGTCCTCGCGCGGCCGACCAACCCGGGACGGGCGCGGCGCGCGGTTCAGTGCACGTGCGCGACCACCTGGAGGCTGCCGCGCCAGATCATCCGCAGCGCGACGTAGAGCACCATGAGGAGGCCCGCCCACGCGAGCCACCGCCGGCGCGCGAGCAGCGCCGCGATCGCATTCGCCGCCACGCCCATCAGCACGATCGAGACGACGAGTCCGGCGACCAGGATCCCGACATGTCCGGCGGCCGCGCCGGTGACCGCCAGCACGTTGTCGAAGCTCATCGAGAGATCCGCGACGACGATCTGCGCGATCGCCTGACGCAGGGACTTCGGTGGCTCGCGATCCGTGTCCCGGCGCGGTCGGCGGCGAAGTTCGCGGTACATCTTCCACGCGACCCACAGCAGCAGCAGCCCGCCCGCGAGCACGAGGCCGATGATCTGCAGCAAGCGGAGCGCGACCAAGCTCAGGCCGATGCGCAGCAGGGTCGCGCCGAGCACGCCGCCCGCGATCGCCGAGCGGCGTTGGCGCTTCGGCAGGCCCGACACGGCGAGGCCGACCACGACCGCGTTGTCGGCGGTCAGCGCCAGGTCGATCAGCAAGACCTGCAGGAGGGTCGCTACCGGGTCGATCGCAGCGTTCGCGTCCATCGGGCTCCCGAGGTGGCTTCGGCGGCCCGCACGCGACGTCGGGGCGGGTCAGTCCCCGGCTCGCAGGCGCCGTACCCGGCATTGTAAGCTGGTAGCCCGCGCGACCGAGGCGCGATCGACGCAATCGAGGAAGACGCCGGGATGGGTGTACGCGTGTTCGGTTTGCCCCACTGCGATACTTGCCGCAAGGCGCGGCGCTGGCTCGAACGGGCCGCGATCGAACACGCCTTCGTCGACTATCGGGCCGACCCGGTCCCGGGCGAGGTCCTGCGTGACTGGGCGGATCGGCTCGGCGGATGGGAGCGGCTCGTGAACAAGAGTGGCACGACCTGGCGCACGCTCCTGCCGCAGCGGAAGAACCCCGCGAGCGAACCGGAGTGGCTGTTGCTGTTGAAAGAGCACCCCACGCTGATTCGCCGACCGGTGCTGGTGCGCGAGGATGGCGCGGTCACGGTCGGCTTCAGCGCGGCGGGTTATCAACAGCTCTTCACGCTCACTTCGGCGCAGGCCCCTTGACCGCGGTCACGAAGCCTCGCGGCCGCACGGCCTGCGCGTACGCCGTGCGCACGTCGCCGGCCGTCAACGCGAGGTAACGGCGCGCGGCGATCGTCATCGCGTCGAGCGGCTTGCCTTCGATCGACAATTGCAGCAGTTCGCGGCCGATCGCGCCGAAGCTCGATTCGCCGAGCGGAATCTGCCGCAGCAGAATGCCTTTCGCGCGGTCGAGTTCGGCTGTCGTCACCGGGGCGCTCTGCATCTCGGTGAGGTCCCGCTCGACGATCGCGCGGGCCGCGGCGACGTTGTCCGGATCGGCGCCGAAGGACACCGTGTAGGTACTGCGGTGCTTGCCGTAATCGAAATTCGTGCCGACCGTGTAGACGAGTCCCGTCTTGTCGCGCAGGTCGCGGTACAGGCGGGATGCGTAGAAGCCCCCGCCGAGAATCTCGTTGCCGAGGTTCAGGGCGAAGCGCGCCGGATCGTCGCGGGTCACCGGGATCAATTCACTCATCCGCACGCCGTCTTGGGTCGCGCTGCGGTCGGGTACGACCAAACGGCCCGGGCGGTTCGGCGGCACGGGTCCGTAGTCGACCCGAGGCTTCGGTCCGTGCGCGGTCCATCCGCCGAACGTCGCCTCGACGACGCGCTTCGCGTCCGCCGGCCGAACGTCGCCGACGATCACGATCGTCGTCATGTCCGGGCGGAACGTGTGCGCGTAATATCGCGCGACCTCCGCGAGCGTGAGCTTCGCGAGATTCTCCGGCGTCGCATGGCGCAGTTGCGGATCGGCGGGGGGCAGCAAGGCCTTTCCCAGGCCGAGATCCAACAGGAAGCCGGGCGATCGCAGCTGGCCGGCGACGAATCCCGCCTGTTGAGCCCGCACGATACCGAAGGCCTTCGGTGGCAACGCCGGGTGCAGTTCGCCGTCCGCGAGCAAACGCATGCCGGCGGCGAAATGCGTGGACGGCACCGCGAGCGAGAAGCTCGAACCCAGGTTCGCGGTCGCACTGATGCGATCCAGCGCGCGCTGGAAGGCCAGGCGATCGAGGCGCTTGGTGCCGTAGGCGAACAGGTCGTCGAGGACGTCCTCGACGCCTTCCTCTCCCTGCGGCGCTTCGAGATCCTCGTTCGTCTTCACTTCGCCATACACCTCGACGGTGTGGCTGATCGTCTCGGGTTGCACGATCAGCCGCAGACCGTTCGGCAGCGTGTAAGACGCCGGTGCGAGCGTCGATCGGGGCACCGCGAGCCGCGCGAACGAACGCGCTGCCCACGCGGGGAGTCGGACGGGCCCCGCCGGGGTCGACGAGAAGGTCTCGGCGCCGCCGAATCCCTTGCCCGCGACCGGCTTGCCGGAACTCTGCGGCGTCAGGATCGCGGCGATCTCGTGCGCCGGATCGAAGGTCGCTCTCGCGAGGGCGTTCACCGCTTGCGGCGTGACGGCCGCGATCGCGGCGCGGATCTCGTCCGGTGAACCGAGGTGCTGGAACGCGAGGGCGTTCGACCACGCGTTCGCCAGGCCGTCGATCGAATTCCTTTCGAAGTCCAGGCTCGCGATCGCCTTGCGCTTGGCCGCCGCGACGAGCGCGGGATCGATCCCGTTCGCGGCCGCGTTCGCCAGGATCGCCCGCATCCGGGCGAGCACCGGCGCCGGATCGCTGCCGCGCGCGAAGATGCCGACCGCCATACCGACACCGGCGTGCGGCATCGCTTGATCGAAGAACCCGCCGTAGAGCGCCGTGCCGTCCATCCCCATTCCGTAGAGCGGCGCGCGCTTCGAGTCGAGCGCCGCGCCCAACACGAGCGCGGTCGCGTAATCGGCAGAGCGCAGGCCCGGCATCCGCCAGGCGAGGTAGACCGAGCCGTACGGGCTGTCCGTCGGCAGCCGCATCGTCTCGGTCGTGACGGTGTGGAACGCGAACCGCGGCCGTGCGGGCAGGGGCTTGCGCGGGATCGTGCCGAAATCCGCCTTCACGCTCGCGAGCACCGCGGCCGGGTCCACGTCGCCCGTGATCACCAGGATCGCGTTGTTCGGCGCGTACCAGCGATCGTAGAACCGCTGCAGCCGCCGCGCGGTCGTCCGGTCGAAGGAGGGGCGCGTCCCGAGCGGCGTGTGCGCGTACGGTGTGCCCGCGAACAAGCGCGCTTGCAGCGCCTCGTAGAATTTGTACCCGGGGTTCGACAGATCGCGCGAGACCTCTTGCTCGATCGCGCCGCGCTCCTTCGCCCATTGCGCGGGCGCGGCGTCGAGGCCGCGCATGCGAGCGGCTTCGACGCGCAGTGCGACGTCGAGGTCCTGGACCGGCGCGAGGAAGTAGTACTGCGTCACGCCTTGGGTCGTGTCCGCGTTGAACGCGCCGCCCATGTTCGCGGCGATCGCCGCCAACTGGTCCTTCGAGAGGCCGGGGCTGCCGCGGAACATCATGTGCTCGACCGCGTGGGCCGTACCCGGAAAACCGGCCGGCGCCTCGTCCGAACCGACCAGGTAATTGACCTCGGTGGTCGCCACCGGCGCGAGGGGGTCGCGCACGATCACGACTTGCAGTCCGTTCGGGAGCGTCGCGCGCGTGACGCCGCGATCGTCGGTCGACCGGGTCGCCGCGAATGCGCCGGCGGCGAGCCACGTGGTTGCGACGAGAACCCCGATCATTGAAAAGCGTCTTGCCATCGAATTCGTCCTTTCGCTCGGCGTTGCGCGCCGCCGGGGCATTCGACCACCGCGCGGCGAATTGGTGCCGCGGAGCATACAACAGCCGCTCCAGGGCCCGGACGAACGATCCGGGCGAGCCCGCGTGCCTAGGAGGCGCCGGCGGCCGCCGCGCGCGCCTGGATCTCGCCGAGTCGCGCGCGCGTCGGCGCGGGCAGCGGACGCGGCTCGTGCGTCGCCTGGATGCGCTTCAGGTCGAGATCGATCCGTTCCAGTAGATCGAGCGCCGGCCGGCCGTTGCTGCGGGTCGGCAACAGCGCACCCAGGTAGCGCGCCGGCCAGACCTGGTCCCGGCAATGCGAGGCGGTGTGGTCGAGGGCGAGATAGTTGCCGCGGGGACCGACCGAGCGCATCACGTCGAGCGCGATCGATTCGGCATCGACGGGGATGCCGCGCCACAGGCTGCGCAGCAGCCCCGCGAGCTCGTCGCACAGGCACAGCGCGTGCAGCGAATACGTGATGCCTTCATCCAGCGATCCGAGGTAGTCGAGGGTCGCGGGGCGACTGAAGAACGCCTGCATCAGGCTCGCGCTGATCTCCCAGACCGCGTCCTGATTGAAGGTCGGCGCCGCCGCCTGGCCCGCGTAACCCGTGAACGACGGTAGCCCGAGGCGTCGCCGGATCTGGTGCATCGCGAGGTCCGCGAGCGTCGCGTGATTGAAATGACCGATCCCGCCGGTCGCGGGCTCCATGAAGCTCACGTCGGAACTCCCGATCACGAAGGCGCCGGGGCGCACGAGCTGACCGAGCACCATGCCGGCGAAGTCGGTCGCGAGGCTGTTCACGATCGCGCCGGCTACCGTGATCGGGGTCGAAGCGCCGCCGATCGGCAGGGTGCCGACGCTCACGGGCACACCGGACCGGGCCGCGAGGATGATCTGGTCGCTGTGGGTCTGCCAGTAACCGAGCGGCAGCGGCGTGACGATCTGCAGGAAATACGGGCGCTCGGCGAGCGCGGCACGCGAGCCGCGCACGGCCGCGGCCAGGTCGATCGCAACGGCGAGCGAGGCGGCGTGCTCGCACAGGTATTCGAGCGGCTTGGCGGTGTTCTGGATCATGATCGAGAATTCGTTGATCTCGCCACCGGCGTCGGATCGCGGGACGTCCTTGCAGGCCACGCAGACCGCGTCGATGTTCGGCAAGGCGTCCGCGAGCCGGGTCACGGCCGCGAGGTCGTCCGCGGTACTGTCACGCGGAGCCCCGTCGGCCGCGTCGTACACCTTGATGCAGGTCATCCCGGGAATGAACCAGGTGTGCGCGGCGTCGAGATCGAGGAATCCGTCGGCATCGCGGTTCCACAGGCGCACCTGCTTGCTCACCGAGCCGAGCGCGGCCCGCACGAGCTCGGGCTCGAAGCGCACGACGCCGTCGGCGCTCGCCTCGCAGCCCGCCGCCCGCAGGATCCGGGTCGCCTCGGTGCCCGGCTCGAACACACAGCCCGAGTCGTGCAGCAAGGCGACGGCGGCGTCGATCAGCCGATCGACCGTGGCCGCGTCGAAGGGTTCGTACGGCGGGGTCGGGCCGAGGTGCAAGCCCCGATCGGCGACCCCGGGTGCCGCCGCCGATGCGGCTCGCCGACGCAAGTTCGACCGGTGCGCCACGGGTCCGCTCCTCACGCGAGTTATATGAAAATATATTAAATTATACGATCATATAAATCGCGACGCCATTCCGGTCGGTCGACGCGCGGGTCGATGGCCGGTGCCGGTGCCGCTCGATGCTCGAGGAGACCCGTCCGATGGACTCTCGATTTGCGGCGTTGTTCGAGCCCCTGCGGATCGGGCCGGTGATCGCGCCGAACCGCTTCTACCAGGTCCCGCACTGTACCGGCATGGGTCATGCGTTGCCGCACACCTTGGCGGCGTTGCGTGCGACCAAAGCCGAGGGTGGCTGGGGCGTCGTCTGCACCGAATACTGTTCGATTCATCCGAGCTCGGACGATCACCCCTACCCGTTCGCGTCCGTCTGGGACGACGGCGACGTCGCCAACCTGGCCGCGATCGCCGAGGCCGTCCACCGGCACGGGGCGCTCGCGGGGATCGAGTTGTGGCATGGCGGCAGCTACGTCGCGAACCTCGCGACGCGCGCGCCTTCGCTCGGCGTGCGTTCGATGCCGTCGCGGGAAGATCCGATCCAATCGCAGCGCATGGATCGCGCGGACATTCGCCGCCTGAAGGACTGGCACCGCGCCGCCGCCCGGCGCGCCCGTGCCGCGGACTTCGACATCGTGTACGTGTACCCGACCCACGGCTACCTGCTCTCGGAGTTCCTCTCCCGGAGCCTGAACGACCGGCGGGACGAGTACGGGGGCTCGCTCGAGAACCGGGCCCGCCTGCTTCGCGAACTGCTCGAGGAGACCCGCGACGCGGTCGGCGACCGCTGCGCGGTGGCGGTGCGCTTCTCCGCCGACGGCCACGGCGAAGCGCACTTGAACCTCGAGGAGGCCCAGACGTTGCTTGCCGCGCTCGGCCCGCTCGCGGATCTCTGGGACCTCGTGATCGGGGATTACGAGGAGGAAATGGGTTCGTCGCGCTTCGTCGCCGAAGGCGCGCTCGAGAGCCGCGTCCGCGCCGCGCGGGCGCTCACCGGCCGCCCGGTCGTGAGCGTCGGGCGCTTCACGTCGCCGGACGCGATGCTGCACCAGCTGCGCAGCGGCGTCGTCGATCTCGTCGGCGCCGCGCGGCCGTCGATCGCCGATCCGTTCCTGCCCTGCAAGATCCGCGACGGGCGGATCGACGAGATCCGCGAGTGCATCGGCTGCAACGTCTGCTACGCGCACGATGCGCGCGGCGCGGCGATCCGCTGCACGCAGAACCCCACGATCGGCGAGGAATGGCGCCGCGGCTGGCACCCCGAACGCGTGCCGCCAGGGCGCGGCTCGGTGCTGATCGTCGGCGCCGGTCCGGCGGGCCTCGAAGCCGCGCAGGTGCTCGGGCGCCGCGGCTTCGAGGTGTCTCTCGCCGATCGGGACGGTTCGCCCGGCGGGCGCGTGAGCCGCGAGAGCCGTCTGCCGGGACTCGCGGCCTGGGCGCGCGTGCGCGACCACCGGGTCGGCCAGATCGGCCGGATGGCGAACGTGGCGACCTACTACGGCAGCGCGCTCGACGCGGCGACGATCCGCGATTTCGCTGCCGATCACGTGCTGATCGCGACCGGCGCGCGCTGGCGGCGCGACGGGACCGGCCGCTGGCACTCGCGCCCGATCGAACTCGCCGCGCAACGCGTGTACACGCCGGACGACGTGATGGACGGCGTCCGGCCCGCCGGTCGGGTCGCCGTGTTCGACGACGATCACTATTACATGGGCCCGGTGATCGCGCTCGCGCTCGCCGCTGCCGGCGCGAGCGTGCACTACGTGACGACCGCCGGCCGCGCCGGAGACTGGAGCAGTCACACCGCCGAACAGCGGCGTACGCAGCGCGCGATGCTCGAGGCGGGCATCGAGATCCTCGTGAGCACGGCGGTCGCCGGGTTCGACGGCCAGACGCTGCGGACGGAGTGCGTGTTCACGGGCCGCGACGCGGCGTGGGGTGCCGATGCGCTGGTGCTCGTCACGTCGCGGGAGCCGAGCGACGGCTTGTACGCGGAACTGGCTGGTTCCGGCGGGGAGTCGCAGGAGTCGCGGGTGCTGCGCATCGGCGACTGCCGCCAGCCGTCGATCATCGCCGCCGCGGTGTATTCGGCGCACGCCGTCGCGCGCGAACTCGGCGTCGGCGCCGAGCGGCCCGCCGCGCGCGAACGCGTCCTGATCGGACCCTGAGCGGCGGTCCGGCGACCCACGCCTTCGAGCCCGCCGCTCCGGGCGGGCGCGCGCTGCCCGTATACTGTCGAGCCATCGGCACTCGAACGGAGCGGCAGCGATGGCGACGGCGGCGGACGTGGCGCGGACAGTCGGGGAGTTCAAGTGTCGTTTCTGCGGCGGCGGCGACGGCTCGACGTTCGCGGATCTCGGAACCTCGCCGCTGGTCCAGAGCTTCCTCGACCGCAGCCGGCTCCACGCGATGGAGCCGTTCTATCCGCTGCACGCGCGCGTCTGCCATGCGTGCTTGCTCGTCCAGCTCGACGAATTCGTCGCGCCTGCGGAGATATTCGGCGAGTACGCGTACTTCTCGTCGTTCTCGGATGCCTGGATCGCGCACGCCGCCCGCTACGCCGACCGGATGCGCGAACGGCTGCGGCTCGGCGCCGACAGCCTCGTGGTGGAGATCGCGAGCAACGACGGCTACCTGCTGCGTCATTTCGCCGCGGCCGGCGTGCCGGTGCTCGGGATCGAGCCGGCGGCAAACGTCGCCCGCGCGGCAGTCGCGGCCGGCGTGCGTACCGACGTGTCCTTCCACTCGCGCGCGAACGCCGCGCGGATCGTCCGTGCGCACGGTCAGGCGGACCTCGTGATCGGCAACAACGTGCTCGCGCACGTGCCGGACCTGAACGACTTCGTCGCCGGCCTGAAGCAGCTGATGAAGCCCAAGGCCGTGCTGACGATGGAGTTCCCGCACCTGCAGCGACTGATCGAAGAAAATCAGTTCGACACGATCTACCACGAGCACTTCAGCTATTTCTCGTTCTCGACCGCCGTCCGCGTGTTCGCGGCGCATGGGCTCACGCTGTTCGACGTCGAGGAGTTGCCGACGCACGGCGGTTCGATCCGCATCTACGGGCGGCATGCCGACGACCCGTCACAGCCCCCGACGCCGCGGGTCGCGCGGATGTGCGAGCAGGAACGGCAACTCGGTCTCGAGGATCTCGCGACGTACCGCCGGTTCGACGAGCAGGTCAAGGCGACGAAGCGCGACATCCTCGAGTTCCTGATCGACTTGAAGCGGCGCGGCAAGACGATCGTCGGCTACGGCGCGCCCGGCAAGGGCAACACGCTCCTCAATTATTGCGGCATCCGCACCGATTTCCTGGATTACACGGTGGACCGCAATCCCTACAAGCAGGGCAAGTTCACGCCGGGCAGCCGCATTCCGATCCACGCGCCCGAACGGATCCGCGAGACGAGACCGGACGTCGTGCTGATCCTTCCGTGGAACTGGCGCGACGAGATCGTCGATCAAATGGCTTACATCCGTGACTGGGGCGGGCGTTTCGCGGTCCCGATCCCCCGTCCGCAACTCCTGCCGTGACGATCGGCGCCCCTCGATCGATGCTCCGCTCGAGCATCATCGCGGTCGCGCTGATCCTTGCCGTCGTGCGCGGCGCGCTGGCGGCGAATCCGGTCGCGTATCGCGTGTCGATCGCGCCGACGGGCAACGGGGGCCTCGACGCGGCGCTGGCGGCGACCGCGGAACTGCGAACGCTGCGCGGGACCGCGCCGGTCGGTCCGTTCGGGCTGATCGTCCGCGCGCGGACCGACGTCGACCGCCTGAAGACCGTGCTCGACAGCTTCGGTTATTACGAGTCCTCGGTCAGGATCACGATCGACGGCCGGCCGCTCGCCGATCCACAGCTGCCCGAGCGCTTGGCGCGGCTCGCGCAAGGGCAGGACGCGGCCGTCGTCGTCGGGTTCGCGCTCGGACCGCTGTATCGGCTCGGACGGATCTCCATCGACGGCGAGTTGCCGCCGTTTGCGCGTGCGGTGCTCGGGCTGCGAACGGGCGATCCCGCGGTCGCCGCCGCGGTGCTCGCCGGCGGTGCGCGGGTGCGGACCGCGCTCGAGGATCATGGCTACGCGTTCGCCCGGGTCGATCCGCCGATCGCGACGCTCGACGAGGCGCATCGCGTGCTCGACCTCGCGTTCCCGGTCGTCGCCGGTCCGCGGGTGCGGATCGGTGCGATTTCGATCGTGGGCTTGCAGCGCCTCCGCGCGCACTACGTGCTCGGCCGCTTGCCGTTGCACCGCGGGGAGCCGTACTCGCCGTCGGCGATCGAGCGGGCGCGTACCACCCTGATCGACGTCGGCGTGTTCTCGACGGTGAGCGTGCACGTGGGCAAGGCGCCGGACGCCACCGGCGGCGTCCCCGTCACCTTCGTCGTGCGCGAGCGGCCGCGACACGCCGTGTCGATCAACGCCGCGTATTCCAGCGACCTCGGCGGCAGCGGCGGCGTGACCTGGACGGACCGGGACGTCTTCGGACACGCGGAGCGTTTCAGCGTGTCGTCCTCGGTGACGAACATCGGCGGCAGTGCGACCACCGGACTGGGCTACGACGCGTCGGCGAAGCTGGTGAAACCCGAGTTCGGCGATCGCGATCAATCGTTGCAATTCGCGCTGAACGCGGTCAAGCAGTCGCTGGTGGCCTACGATCAGACCGCGGTGACGGCCGGCACGACCTTGGTTCGCAAGCTCTCCAGCGTGTGGACCGCGAACGTCGGCGTCACCGCCGCGAACGAGCTGATCGTCCAGCCGCCGGGAGCGGCGTCGCCGCGTCGGTACACGTTGATCGAGCTGCCGATCGGGCTGAATTACGATTCGACGAACGTCGCGTCGCCGCTCGACGATCCGCTGCGGGGCATGCGCGATTCGCTCACCGTGACGCCGACGCGATCGATCGGCTCGCCGAGCGCGACGTTCGTGATCACGCAGCTGAAGCTCGCCGGCTACCTCGATCTACACCGCTTCGGTTGGACCGCGCCGGGGCGCAGCGTGGTCGCGGTCCGGGGGCTCGCGGGCCTCGCCCAGGGCGCCGGAGAGTTCGGCTTGCCGCCGGATCAGCGGTTCTACGGCGGGGGCAGCGGCACGATCCGCGGTTTTCGCTATCAAGGGGTCGGCCCGGTATTCCCGCACACGACGACGCCGATCGGCGGCACCGCGATCATCGCCGGATCCCTGGAGTTCCGGCAGCGATTCGGCAAGAACTTCGGCGCGGCGGTGTTCGTCGACGCCGGTCAGGTCAGCGCGAGTCTGAAGCCGCTGCCGAGCGTCCTGCGGGTCGGCATCGGCGCGGGCCTGCGCTACTACACGCCGATCGGGCCGATCCGGATCGATTTCGCGCTGCCCGCGCGGCGGTATAGTCCGAGCGACGATCCCTACGAGATCTACGTCGGACTGGGCCAGGCGTTCTGATGCGTGTCGGACTGCGAATCGCGATCGTCTCGCTGGGTGCGCTCCTCGCGCTCGCCGCCGTGGTCGTCGCGGTGCTGGCGTTCGCCGGCAACACGCCGCGAGGACGGCATGCGCTCGAAGCGCTGACGCGTACCCTGACCCACGACCGCGTCGAGATCTCGGGTCTCGGTGGCGACTTTCCCGCGCATTTGACCGCGACCCGGGTGCGGCTGCGGGACCGTGCCGGCGTGTGGTTGACCGCGAACGCGGTCGCGCTCGACTGGGATCCGACGGCCTTGTTGCGCTACGAGGTGCGGATCGACGATCTGCGCGTACACCAGATCGACGTCCTGCGGCGGCCGGTCCCCACCGCCGCCGGCGGGCGGGTCCTCGGGATGCCCCGCATCGTGCTCGATCGGGCATCGGTCCAGGGCCTCGTGCTCGGCCCGGGCTTGGTCGGCCAACCGGCGACCCTCGCCGTGCAGGGGACGTTCCGGATGGATTCGACGCGCCGCTGGCGAACGCAAGCCACGGCGGTGCGAATCGATGCGCCGGGCCGGTACAGCGTCGGGCTCGTCGTCGTCCCGACGCAGCTCAGCGCGCGGATCTCGGTCGAGGAACCCCCGGGCGGACCGCTCGAGACCCTGCTCGGACTGCCGAATCTCGGCGGCGGATCGGCCGATCTGCGCGTGGCCGGTCCGCGTGCGGCCGAGCAGCTGCAATTGCGAATCGACGCCGGTGCGCTGCACGCACGCGCCCGCGGCACGCTCGACTGGGCCGCGCAGTCCGCGCAGCTCACGGTGGCGATCGATGCGGGCGCGATGAGTCCGCGACCCGATCTCGCATGGCAACGCATCGCCGCGACCGGCCGCTGGCGCGGCCGTCTCGATGACGCCGCCGCGACCGGCTCGATCGCCGTGGACGGCTTGCGGATCGGCCGCTCGGTGTCGCTCGGCGCGGTGCGCGGGACGCTCACGGGCACCGGCGGCCGGTTGACCCTGCAGGGATCGATCGCGGGTTTGCGCGTCGGCGGACCCCGGCCGGACCTGTTCGCGGGGTCGCCGATCGCCTTCGACGCACGGCTCCTGCCGCAGCCGGCGCCGCAGCGGTTGCAGGTGCGGGTGGACCATCCCTTGTTCACCCTGCGCGCGACGCTCGGTTTGGGCACGCCCTGGCTGGCCGACGCCGACGTCGCGATTCCGCAGATCGAGCCGTTCGCGGCGCTCGCGGGGCGGGACTGGCGTGGCCGGACCGATTTCCAGGTGCACCTGCGGCGCGACGCCGCGGGGCTCGGGTTCCTGATCGACGGCGGGGCGACCGGGCTGTCGAGCCGGGTGAGCGGCCTGGCGGCGCTCGGCGATCGGCTGCGCGTCGGGGCCGCGGGGCACGTCGGGGACTCCGCGGTCGTCGTCTCCCGGCTCCACGTCGCCGGCCGCGACTGGGCGCTGAGCGCGAGCGGCAACGCGGCGCGGCGCAGCACGCCTCCGGTCGGTCGCGTCGCGACCGGCTTGGGGGCGTGGATCGAGTCGCTGCGGGCGCAGTGGCACCTCACCGGACCGCCGCTCGCCGACTTCTCGACGAATCTGGCGGGCACGCTCACCGGCAGCGGGCGGGTCGCCGGACCCTGGGGCCGGCTCGTCGCCGACGCACAATTCTCCTCCCGCTTGACGGTGCGCGGATCCCTGCCGGGGGCGCTCGATGCCCGGCTGCGCGCCAGCCTCGCACCGGGCGGCGCTGGCGAGTTGCGGCTCTCCGGGCGGCTCGGCGCCGCGCCGCTCGATGCGATCGCGGCATGGGGGCGCGGCGCCGCGGGAACGACGCAGGTCACGATTCGCCATGCCGGCTGGAAGAGCGCGAGCCTCGGCGCGCAGTTCGCATTCGACCGCACCGGCGCGTTCACCGCGGGGCAAGCGCAGCTCACCGTCGCCGACCTTGGCGACTTCGCGGCCCTCGCCGGTCGCGAACTCGCCGGCGGCCTCGTCGCCTCGGGCCGCCTGACGTCCGTCGGCGGTCATGCGCAGGCCGAGATCAGCGCGCGGCTCGAACACGTGCGCTACGGCGCGCTCGAGGGAGACGCCGACATTCGCGCGAGCGGACCGCCGCGCACCCTCGGCGTCCGGATCGACGCGCATCTGCCGCAGGTCGCGGGCGCGGCCTTGCACCTCGTGGCCGCCGGGCAGTGGCATGCCGCCGATCAGGTGCTGCAAATCGACACCGGCACCGCTCAGTATCGCGGCGATACCGCGACACTGCGCAAACCGGCGCGCGTGTCCTATGCGGCGGGCGTCTCGGTCGATGCGCTCGACCTGGCGCTCGGTCGCGCGCACTTCGAACTGTCCGGGCGGCTCGCGCCGACGCTCGCGGCGAAGGCCACGCTCGTCGGCGATACCCCGGCGCTCGTCGACTGGATCCTGCCGGGCTTCCTCGCGCGCGGGACGATCGATGCCCGTGCGGATTTGCAGGGACGGCTCACGGCGCCGCTCGGCGAGATCCGCTGGGATGCCCGCGGGATGCGCGCCGCCGACGAGCAGGCCTTGGGTGTGCCGCCGGTCGATTTTCGCGGCGATGCGCGCCTCGATGGCCGGTCCGCGCAGATCGACGGCCGCATCGCCGCGGGCCGGAAGGCGGCGTTGACCGTCAAGGGCCGCGTGCCGCTGCGGGCCGACGGCCGGCTCGACCTGGCGATCGGCGGCGTGATGGACCTCGGCCTCGCGGCGCCGACCCTCGAGGCGCGTGGATTGTTGCTGGCGGGATCGATGCGCATCGCGGCCGGCGTTTCCGGGACGCTGCGCGCCCCGCTCCTGACCGGCCGCGTCGAGGTGCGGGGCGCGCACCTGCGCGACTACGTGCGCGGCTTGAACCTGGAGAACGTGAACGCGACGTTCGTCGGCGACGGCGACGCGCTGTCGATCGAGAAGTTCACCGGATCGATGCCGCCGGGCACGGTGTCGATGACCGGCCGGATCGGCGTGCTGCGCCCCGGGATTCCGGTCGATCTGCGGATCCTCGCGAAGCACGCGCGGCCGATCGCGAGCAATCTGATCACCGCGGACGTGGACGCGGACGTGCACGTGACCGGAACGGCGCGCGAGCGGCTCGAAGTCGCCGGTCGGATCCAGGTCCATCGCGCGTTGATCGGGATCCCGAACGCGTTACCGCCGGACGTCGCCGTGCTCGCGGTGCGCCGTCCCGGGGAGCGGCCGCCGCCCGCGACCCCGCCGGTGGTCATCGCGCTCGACCTGGACGTCAACGCCCCGCGGCAGGTGCTCGTGCGCGGCCGCGGCCTCGACGCCGAACTCGGCGGGGACATCCACCTCGGCGGCACCGTCGATGCACCCGTCGCCGCCGGCGGCTTCGACCTGCAGCGCGGCCGCTTCGACCTCGCCGGCACCAAGCTGTCATTCACGAGCGGCCGCGTCGGCTTCACCGGCAGCGGCTTGCGTCACCGCATCGATCCGTCGCTCGATTTCGTCGCACAGACGTCGAGCGGTGGCATCCAGACGACGCTGCGGATCACGGGTCTCGCGGATGCTCCGCGATTCGAGCTCAGCAGCGTTCCGCCGATGCCACCCGATCAGATCCTGAGCAACCTGTTGTTCGGCGGAACCCATCCGGCGCAGATCTCGGCGTTCCAGGCGGCGCAGGTCGGTGCCGCGCTCGCGACGCTGTCGGGGGTCGGCGGCAACGCACTGAACCCGTTGTCCTGGCTGCAACGCGCGCTCGGCCTCGATCGGCTCACGATCGGCACCGCGCCCGCGGTCGCCCCCGCGGGGGGCGCGGGAGCCACGCATACCGGCGCGACGATCGCCGCCGGACGCTACCTCACGTCGCGGGTCTACGTCGAGGCGAAACAGACGACGACCGGATCGAGCCAACTGCAGGTCAACGTGGACCTGACGCGACACTTGAAGCTGCAGACGCGGCTCGGTACCGGCGCGGCGATCCTGCCGGGTACGACGCCCGAGAACGATCCCGGCAGCAGCATCGGCTTGTCCTATCAAATCGACTATTGAGGGATCGGTACGGCCGGTCGCCATGTGCGCTTCGGTTACACTCCCCGGGGTGCGACCGCGGCGGTCGCTGCGGGGAGGGGCGAGCATGCGAGTCCGGAATCTGATCCTCGTGGTCGTGTTGTCGTTGGTCGCGCTGTTCCTCGCGATCAACTGGTCGGCGGTCACCGCGCGCGCGAAATTCACCCTGCTGCTCGCGAGCTTCGAGGCGCCGATCGGCCTGGTGATGCTCGCGCTGATCGTGCTGCTGGTCGCGACGTTCGGCGCATACCTGCTCGTCACCCAGGGCGCGATACTGGTGGAGACGCGCCGGCACGCGAAGGAACTGCAAAATCAGCGGTCGCTCGCCGATCGCGCGGAAGGCTCGCGCATGGCCGAAGTCAAGGATCTGCTGCGATCCGAACTCGCTCGGCTGGACGCGCGGCTCACCGAGCACGAGGAGACCTTGCGGAGCGAGTTGCGCGACGGCGTCAACTCGCTCGCGGCGACGATCGGCGAGCTCGACGACCGCTTGCAGGGTCGCGGAGATGCGCATTGACCGAGCGATCGGCGAGCGCGTCGCCCGCGGCGCCGTGCGAGTCGGTGGCCGGCCCGGGGAGTCGAAGTTACGCGTTCCTGATCGATTGGCACATCCGCTTGCTCGCGGCGCTCGCGTGGCTACTGGCCGCGCTCCTCGCGCACCGCCCCGACTGGAACCCGCATTCGGCCGGGTTTTGGATCGTGGTGGGGCCGGCGCTCGCGATCTACCTGCTCTACCACCCGGTGGTCGAGCTCGCGATGCACGGTCAGACCCCCGGCAAGCGCTACGCCGGGGTGCGAGTCGTCGGTCGCGACGGCCGGGCCCCCGGGGTGCGCGCGATCCTGATCCGCAACGCGCTGCGGCCGCTCGACAGCTTGCCGATCGGTTACGCGGTGGGACTCGTGGTCAGCGTCGTCACCACGGATCGCGTACGGCTCGGCGACCTCCTCGCGGGGACTCGACTGGTCGCGCGAACGGCCGAGTCCGCGGTTCAGCCGGCGACCGCATCGCCCGCGGCGCGCGGCAAGGAGTCCGCGCGGCGCAACGCCAAATCGTAATAAATCGACAGCAACACCGCCGGGAACCACAGCGTCATCAGGGTGCCGATCACGACCGATGCGAGGCGACGCAGCCCGATCACGAGCGCGCTGGCGCCGGGCCCTTGGGTCGCGGCGAGGCCGGCGAGCAGGCCGAGGATCAGGTAGAACGCGAGGGCGATCATGGTGGCGACGGTATAGATCGTCGCGGCGCGCCACCAGTGACCCCGGATCAGGCGGTAGCTTTCCCCGATCGACTGCAGCGCGCCGAGATCGCCGACGATCATCGCGACGAACGTGAGCATCAGGGCGCCGGCGAGATAGATTCCCGGGACGATCAGCAGCAAGGTCCCGAGCGCGGTCGCGAGCGCGATCACCAGCGAGGCGCCGGCGGCGCGCGGCAGCAGGCGCAGGCCGACGCCGAGCGAACGGCCGGCGGAGGCGGGCCGTCCGGTCGCGACCGAGTGCATGTGATCGGTCAGGGCCAGGTTGAATACCAGGAGCACCACGAAATAGAACAGCATCGAGATCACGAAATCGCTCGAACGGAGCATCGACAGGATCGCCGCCGGATCCTGCCGGCTGGACGGCGGCAGCCGTGATTCGAGATGGATATTGGTCAGCGCGAGGGCGACCTCGGGCGCGAGCGCGAGGGGCCAGGACCGCGGCAGGCATTCGCGGTAGAGGTTGATCGCGTCGTCCAGGACGCCGCCGACGGTCCGTGGCGTCGAAGGTTGCGTGTACACGGAATTCACCGCCCCCGAGGATACCGCAGTGCGCCAAGGTTACCATGGGCGCCGGGATGCGGGAGGGGGGCCTCCCGGGAGCTGCAACTTTTCTGCGCCGGCGGTGTTAAGCGGCTGACGGAACACATCACGACAGTGCGTACCCCAACCCAAGCCACGGTTGATCCCACGGAGTTCACGACGTTCATGCGCGCGCATCAAGACAGGGTCTTCTCGGCGGCCGTGCGCTTGACCGCGAACGACGCGCAGGCCGAGGACATCGCGCAGGAGACGTTCGTGAAGGCCTACGAGCGGTTCGCGGAGCTGCGCGGGAACCCGGCCGCCGGCGGCTGGTTGAAGACCGTCGCGACGAACCTCGCGATCAATCACTGGAACCGTTACCGGCGGCGCTGGCGGTTCTTCGGTGACTGGGGGTCCGACAGCGAGGAGCCGGGTCAGGCGCCGCCGGATCCGCCGGCGGCCGAGACGCCGATCCGGGACGTGCTCGCCGACGAACGCTGCGCGGCGGTCGAAGCGGCCTTGCGGCGGCTGCCGCCGCATCACCGTATCCCGCTCGTGCTGTTCCATTACGAGGACCTGTCCTACGACGAGATCGCCGCGCGGCTGAATTGCTCGCTGGCGAAGGTGAAGACCGACATTCGCCGCGCGCGGACGGCGCTGCTGCCCTTGCTGCAGCAACTCGGCGTGGACCGGGAGAGCTTGGAGGATCCGCAATGAAACGATCCGAGGAAATCCGAATCGACCAGGACGCGGCCCGGGTCGATCGTTGTCTGCGCGCATTGCCGTCGCGTGCCGCCCCCGCGGGACTCGAGGCGCGGGTGTTCGCCGAACTGCGACGCCGCGCGGCGCTGCCGTGGTGGCGCCGTTCGTTCGCCCAGTGGCCGGCGCTGCCTCGGCTCGGGCTGGTCATCGTCTGTGCCGGGTCCGCGTTCGGCGCCTGGCGCGTCGCGGCCTGGCTCGTCACGGCCGCCGCGGCGGTGATGCATCGCGGCGCCGGTCCCCTGCTCGCGGTGCGCGAGCTGTTGCGTGCGGCGCTCGCCGCGGACGCCTCGTTGCGACTGATCGGCGGCGGCCTGGCCCCGCAGTGGGTGCAGGGCGGTGCGGTCGTCACGGTGATCTCCTACGTCGCGCTGATCGGGCTCGGCACGACCGCTTACCGAACCTTGTATCTCGAATCCTGACTTTGAAAGGAATCGGAATCGTCATGAATGCTTCAATGAAGTCACGAATTCTGGGCCTCTCGCTCGTGCTGTTCGCGTCGGTGTCCGGCGCGGCGCCGACGCGCGGGATCGCGCCACCGGCGAATCCGGGCCCGACGACCGCCGCGCGGAGCGCGTCCGCGGTGGCGTCGACCGCGGCGGCGCCCGCGTCGAGTGACGCGTCGAGTGACGCGTCGAGTGACGCGTCGAGTGACGCGTCGAGTGACGCGTCGAGTGACGCGTCGAGCGACGCGTCGAGCGACGCGTCGTCGAGCGCGCCGGAATCCCACAGCCTGACCCTGAACTTGTCCGCGGGCTCGCATGGACATCCGGGCGGCATCGTCAGCGTCGGACACGATGCGCGGCTCGGCGCGGGTCACGACGCGAACTCGGTCGTCTCGGTGTTCGGGTCCTCGACGGCCGCGGGCCAGTCGAATGCGGTGGTCTCGCTGTTCGGCGACACGGCCGCGAGCGGCGACGTCGACGGGGACGCGGTCGCGGTGTTCGGCAACACCACCGTCGATGCGAGGGTCAGCGGCGACGTGGTCGCGGTGTTCGGTTCGGTCCGGCTCGGTCCGCACGCCGACGTCGGCGGCGACGTGGTCGCGGTCGGCGGCACCGTCACGCGGGCTCCCGGCGCGGTCGTGCACGGGCAGGTCCAGGACGTGCAGATCGGTGCGCTCGCGAATTTTCAGTGGTTGCGCCCGTGGATCCAGCATTGCCTGCTGTACGGCCGGCCGCTCGCACTTGCGCCGGGGGTCGCGTGGGCCTGGTGGGTCGCGGGCGGGTTCCTCGTCCTCTACTGGCTGCTCGCGATCGGGTTTCGCGACGGGCTCATGCGCTGCGTGACGACGCTCGAGTCGCGGCCCGGCCGCACCCTCGTCGCTGCGCTGCTCGCGCTGCTCGCGATGCCGGCGCTCGTGATGCTGTTGCTGATCACGGTCGTCGGCGTGTTCGCGATCCCGTTCGTCGCGGTCTCGTTGCTGTGCGTCCAACTGTTCGGGAAGGCCGTCGCGCTCGTGTGGCTCGGGCGTCTCGTCACCGGTCGTCGCAGCACCGGGGTGCTGGCGCATCCCGCGGTCACCGTGCTCCTCGGGGGCGTGATCGTCACCGGGATCTACCTCGTCCCGGCCGTGGGATTCGCCGTCCATCAGGCGCTCACGTTGCTTGGGCTCGGTGCGGTCGCGTACACACTGATCCTGATCGTGCGTGAACGGCAAGCGACCGCTGGCGGCTCGCCGCGCGGATCGGCCCCGACCGCACCGATAACCCCGACCACACCGACAACCCCGACCGCACCGACCGCCGCGGCCGGACCCGCGAACCCGGGCGTCGGCGACGCGTCTGCCGCGGCGGACCCGGCGACCGTGGCGCCGGCGGCGCGCGCGCCGATCGACGGATCTCCGCGAGCCGGGTTCTGGATCCGGATCGCCGCGTTGCTGATCGATGCGATCCTGGTCGGCATCGTCGCGAGCCTGGTCGTGCATCGAGGGCACGTCGATCCGCTGTTGCTCGCCGCCTACGGCGCGGTGATGTGGAAACTACGGGGCTCGACGGTCGGCGGGATCATCCTGCACCAGCGGGTCGTGCGTGCCGATGGCCGCGAACTCGATTGGCCGACCGCGATCGTGCGCGCGCTCGCCTGCTTCTTGTCGCTCGCGGTCCTCGGGCTCGGATTCATCTGGATCGCGATCGACCCGGACAAGCAGGCGTGGCACGACAAGATCGCCGGGACGATCGTCGTTCGCACCGCCCCGGCGCCGTCGCTGGTTTGACCGGCGCCGGCGGCGGCCGGGCCAACCTGCGCTATGATCGCGGGGCGGCACGCGCGAGGGGAAGGACCATGTCGACCTATACGCTGTACGGACGGCCCGGCTCGGGGTCGGTCGCGGTGCAGATCGCACTCGAGGAAGTGGGCGCGCCCTACGAGCGCATCTGGGTGGGACAGCAGGAGGCCGACATCGCCGCGTACCGCGCGCTGAACCCGACCGGCCGGGTTCCCGCGCTCGGACTCCCCGACGGTCGCGTGATGTTCGAGTCGGCCGCGATCCTGATCCATCTGTCGCTCGCGCACCCGCAAGCCGGGATCGCGCCGGCCGCCGGCACGCCGGCGTACGCGCAGTTCCTCCAGTGGCTCGTGTTCCTGTCGGCGAACGTCTACGACGCGGCGCTGCGCACCTATTATTCGGATCGATACTCGACCCTCGGCAGCGCGGGCGCGGAGGCGATTCGCCAACGGGCGGCCGAGGACTATCTGCGGGATCTGGCATTGATCGCCTCGCGGCTCGGGCCCTACGTGCTCGGTGCGGACCATTCACTCGCCGACGGCTATCTGCACATGCTCGCGGGGTGGTACCCGGGCGGGCGTGAGGAACTTCACCGGCGCGTTCCCGCGCTCGCCGTGCACGCGGCGCTCGTCGGCGCGCGGCCGGCGGTCACGAAGACGATGGCCGACAACGTCGAATAGACGGCACCGCGATGCCCGTCGAGTCCTTGTTCGCGACCGACGTATACCGAGCGCGCGTGCGCCACCGCGGCATCGCGGCGCTGAATGCGGAGCTGCTGCGCGAATCCCGGCAGTTGCGCGTCGACGACGCGGCGGGACGTCGGTGGTCGAAGGCTCGCTATCCGGGCGGGTACACCTCGTACGGTTCGGTGAACCGATTGCACCGGCTGTCGCCGACCTTCGCGCGGCTACGCGACCTGATCACGCCGCACGTGACCGCGTTCGGCCGGGCATTGTGCCTCGACCTCGCGGGGCGACCGCTCGAGATGACCGATTGCTGGGTCAACATCATGTCGCGGGGCGTCGCGCACGGTTGGCATCTGCATCCGTTGTCGACGATCAGCGGCACTTATTACGTGCAGACGCCGCCGGGATCCGCCGGGATCAAATTCGAGGATCCCCGGCTCGATCGGATGATGGCGGCGCCGCCGCGCCGCGCCCGGGCGCCGCGCGCGGCGCGCGTCTGGGTCAGCGTCCCCGCACGGGCGGGGACGCTCGTGCTGTTCGAGAGCTGGCTGCGCCACGAGGTCCCGCCGAATTCGGCACGCGCGGAGCGAGTCAGCGTCAGCTTCAACTATGGCTGGTTCTGAACCCGGCCGCGAACCCGAGGGGCAGGTGTCGACACGATGACCACGGCTTCAGGATCGATCCGCCGCGGCCGCGAAGCCCGGCGTACCCGGGCGAACGCGCCGGCGAAAAAATATTCCTATATCCGGCGCCGGCTGCCGCCGGTCGAACTCCTGAGCGACGAGGCCGTCGAGATCATCGAGAACAACGCCGAGACGATCCTCGAGGAGATCGGCATCGAGTTTCGCCGCGATCCGGAATCGCTGCGCCTGTGGCGCGACGCCGGCGCCGACGTGCGCGGCGAGCGCGTGCACATTCCGCGCGGGATGGCGCGACGGCTCCTGCGAACCGCGCCGCGCGAGTTCACCTTGCACGCGCGCAATCCGGCGCGCAGCGTGCGCTTCGGCGGCGACGCGACGGTGTTCTCTCCGGTCGGCGGTCCGCCGTTCGTCACCGACCTGGATCGCGGTCGACGCTACGGGACGCTCGAGGATCTGACGAATTTCATCAAGTTGGCGCACGTCGCGCCGGCGATCCACTTCAGCGGCGGGTGCATGTGCGAGCCGATGGAGATCCCGCCGAACAAGCGCCACCTGGACGTGCAATACGCGTTCTTCCGCACCAGCGATCAGGGATGCGAGGCGACGCCGGAGACCCCGAGCCATGCGCGCGACGCGATCGAGATCGCGCGGCAATTGTTCGGCAGCGGCTTCCTCACCGATCACACGGTCGTCCTTGGCAACATCAACTCCAATTCGCCGTTGGTGTTCGACGGACGGATGCTCGGCGCGCTGCGCGAATTCGCAGGCGCGAATCAAGGCACCATCGTCGTGCCGGCGGTGCTCGCGGGTGCGATGGGCCCGGTCACCGCCGCCGGTTGCTTGGCGGAGATCCTCGCCGAGACGATGGCGGGCCTCGCGCTCACGCAGCTCGTCCGGCCGGGCGCACCCGCGATCCTCGGTTCGTTCGTCGGCGCGATTTCGATGCGCACCGGCGCGCCGACGTTCGGCACGCCGGAGGCGACGCAGATGATCTTCGCGACCGCACAGCTCGCCCGGCGTCTCGGCGTGCCGTGCCGCAGCGGGGGCTCCTTGTGCTCGGCGAAGGTTGCGGACGCGCAAGCGGCGTACGAGAGCGCCCACACGCTGCTGCCGACGCTGCTCGCCGGCGTGAACCTCGTGACCCATGCGGCGGGTTGGCTCGAAGGGGGGCTGGTCGCCGGCTACGAGAAGTTCGTGATGGACGCCGATCAGCTCGCGATGATGCAGGTCCTGGCGCAGGGGATGGATCTGTCGGATCGAGGGCAGGCCCTGGAGGCGCTTCGGGAGGTCGGACCGGGCCACCATTTCCTCGGCTGCGAGCACACGCAGGCGAATTTCGAGACGGCCTTCCATCAGTCCACGATCGCCGACTATTCTTCGTACGAGCAGTGGGCGCTCGAGGGGGCGCTCACCGCGGAGCAACGCGCGAATCGCGTCTGGAAGAAGATGCTCGCCGACTACCAGGACCCGGGGATCGACCCGGCGGCGGACGAAGCGATGCGCGACTACATCGCGCGTCGGCGCGCGGAGCTCACCGATGCGATCGAGGAGGAGTGATCGGTCGGTGGAACCGCGGAGGCGCGACCGCGGTCCAACGCGGTGAAGGAACGCCCGCTGGCGGTACTGCGCCGCGGGAATCGGCACAACCTCAGGAGCTCACGATGCAACGTGTCACAGGGTTCAAGGCGCTCGCCGGCGTCGCGGTCGCGGCGACGGTCGCGGCGGTCGGCCATGCGGCGCCGACCGCGACGACTGCGACGACTGCGCCGGTCGCGGCGACCTGGAAAGCCCGCCAGCTCGACTTCACCTTCACCGGCTTCACGACGCACTACACCTGCAGCGGCTTCGAGAGCGTGCTCGGCCGCTTGCTGCGTGCCGCCGGCGCCCGCCCCGACGCGAAGGTCAGCGCGAGTTGCACCGCGCCGTTCGGTCACCCGGAGCGCATCTCGATCGCGCACCTGTCGTTCAACGTGCTGGTTCCGCTCGCGCACGCGACGCCGGCCGTTGCCGACGCGAAGTCGAAACCGGTCGAGGCGCAGTGGAAGACCGTGCGCTGGCAAGCGCATTCCCCGCTCGCGCTCGATCTCGGCGAGGGGGACTGCGAGCTCGTCGACGAGTTCGCGCGGCGGATCCTCCCGCTGTTCTCGGTGCGCGACGTCGTGAACGACATGAACTGCGTGCCGCACCAGTTGCAGGTCGGCGGCGTCGATTTGCGATTCCGCGTGCTGGCGCCGCTCAACGCGGCGAAGCCGAAGACCTAGGGAGGCTCTGCAGGCGCGCGATCCAGGTCGCATAGGGCGGCAGCGTCAGCTGGCGCAGCGACCGCGCGTCGCGCAGGCCGGGCGCGTTGGTCAGCAGCGTTTCGACGGGAACCGGTGCGGCGCCGGCGCCCGGCAGGCGCAGTGTCACCGTGTGCGCGACCGCGCTGCAGTTCATCGCGACGACGATTCCGTCGGCGCCGCCGCGAAGATACGCCAGGACGTTCGGATCGTCCGGATTCAACATCCGCAGCCCGCCGTCGCGGAGGGCGATTTCGCCGCGGCGTAGCGCGATCAGGCGGCGGTACCAGTTGAGTTGCGAGTTCGGATCGGCGCGCTCGGTCTGCACGTTGATCGTCGTGTGATTCGCGGGGACCGGCAGCCACGTCCGCGGGTTGGTGCTGAATCCGGCCTGCGGCCCGGGGGTCCACTGCATCGGCGTACGTTCGCCGTCGCGGCCTTTCTCCTTGGGCCAGCCGCGGATCCCGATCGGATCCCGCACTTCGGAGCGCCGGGTCGGCGGCGTCGTGTGCATGCCGATTTCTTCGCCGTAGTAGAGCAACGCGGTCGCACGGGTGGTGAGCAACAGGCTCCCGAGCAACTCGTTGATCATCGGATCGTGCACGCCGTCGCCGTAGCGATCGATCGAGCGGACGTTGTCGTGATTGTCGAACACGAACAACGGCTCGTTGCCGTGCAAATCGCGCTCCGCTGCGACGATCCGGCGCCGGAACGCGACCGCATCGAGGTGGTCGTGGTCGCCATGGAATCCAAGGCGCATGTCCATCGGCAACTGCAATTCGTCGTGCCGCGCCCCGCCGTACCAACGGTCCAAGTCCTGGATCGTCGGCAGGTAGGTTTCGCCGATCAGCACCCGATCGCCGGGGTAGGCGTCGACCAGGCGGCGCAGTTCGCGCATCACGCCATGCACTTCCGGCAGATCGACGGTTCGGGATTGATCGAGAATCGGATCGCCGTAGGCGTCGACGCCGCCGAGCGGCCGTTCGTCGCGCAGTTTCGGATCCTCGAACAGTTGGGGTACCGCATCGAGGCGAAACCCGGCGACGCCGCGGTCGAGCCAGAATCGCATCACCCGAGCCATCGCCTGGCGGACTTGCGGATTGCGCCAGTTCAGGTCGGGTTGCTGCCGGTAGAACTCGTGGTAGTAGAACTGGTGGACCGCCGGCACCCATTGCCACGCCGAGCCGCCGAACAAGGAAACCCAGTTGTTCGGCGGCACGCGGCCGTCGTGGGCGTTCGGCCCGCTGCCCGGTTTGCCGTCGCTCCAGACGTACCAATCGTGCTTCGGGTCGCTGCGGGAACTCGAGGCGGCGATGAACCACGGGTGCTGGTCCGACGTGTGATTCAGCACGAGGTCGAGGATCACCCGGATGTGGTGCCGTTTCGCCGCGGCGATCAGATGCTGCATGTCGGCCAAGGTCCCGAAGCGGGGATCCACTCCCTCGTAGTTCGAGATGTCGTAGCCGAAATCGACTTGCGGCGACGGGTACATCGGCGCGATCCAGATCGCGTCGACGCCGAGCCATTGCAGGTATCCGAGGCGTCGTTCGATCCCGCGCAGGTCGCCGCGACCGTCGCCGTTCGAGTCCTGGAAGGACCGCGGATAGATCTCGTAGATCACCGCGCCCCGCCACCAAGGCGCGGGGTCGCGGTGTGCCGGGTGCGGGGCGCCGGCGGCCTGCGAGCCGCCGGCGATCAGCGCGCCCGTCGCGGCGACCGCGACGAGCAGGCCGGTCAGGCGCTCGCGGATCCCTCGCGACGCGTACCCCGCGCGCACGCCTGTCAGGCCTTCAATACGCCCGAGAGCTTCGCGGCGTGGATCGCGAGCGCATCCATCAGCGGCGGGCTCAGGCAATCGTACGGCGGCAAGCCGAGCTCGCGCAGCCTCGCGCGCACCGCATCCATGTTCTTCGGGTCGGCGCCACCCTCGATGATCGAGGAGACGAACGCGGCGAACGAAGGCGCGGACCACCCGTTCTCGGGAGACAGCTCCGTATGGACGAAGTCCAGCCCGTAGAACGCGTGCTTCGTGTTCTCGATTCGCCCGAACAGGTGCACGCCGCACTCCTTGCAGGCGTGGCGCTGGATCGTCGCGGCCGGATCGACGATTTTCAACTTGTCGCCGTTCTCGACCACACTGAGCTTGTCGCGGGGCACGACTGCGACCAGCGAGAACAACGCGCCGCTCGGCTTCCAGCACTTGGTGCAACCGCAGGCGTGGTTGTGCGCACTCTGGGATTTCACGGTGACCTTGACGGGCCGAGTCTTGCACTTGCAGACCAGCGTGCCGCCGGCGAAGTCCGGCGACCCCGGCTTGACGCCGTGATCGACCAAAGGATGTATCGATAGACTCATATCAGTGACTCCGGTTGGTTCACGATGCGCGGGTTCGCCGTCCGGTCACGGACGGGAAACCCGCGCATACTCGCAGAAACGAAGGAGGGACCGCAATGGATAGGCTGGCTCACGCGCAGGGTGCGCTGCTCGACCTGGCGATACGTTTCGGACCCCGCGTGCTGGTCGCGGTTCTGACGCTCGCGGCGGGCGCATTCGTCGCTCGGTGGGTCGGGCGCGCGGGCGAACGCGCGCTCGCCGGACTGGACCTCGAACCCCCGGTCCGTGCGCTGTTGCTCCGGATCGTGCGGCTGCTGGTCTTCATCGGGTTCGCGATTCTCGCGCTCGCGAACCTCGGCGTGGACCTGTTGCCGCTGATTGCCGGGCTCAGCGTCGTCGGCGCCGGGATCGCGCTCGCGACCCAGGGCGTCCTGTCGAACGCGGTCGCGGGTTTGTCGATCATTTTCACGAAACCGTACCGGGTCGGCGACTTCATCGCGGTCGCCGGTGTCGACGGCCGAGTCGCGGAGATCTCGATCTTCCATACGACGCTAGTGCATACGGACCGGTCCCGAGTCGTCGTGCCGAACCGCAAGATCGTCGGCGAGATCCTGCACAACTATGGCAAGATTCGGCAGACGCGCGTTTCGGTCGCGGTCGCTTACGAGACCGATCTCGTCGGTGCGTTGCGCACGGTCGGCGAGGCGGTGGCGTCGAGTCCGCGCGTGCTCGGCGAGCCGAAGGCGTTGATCCAGGTCGGCGAAGCGGCGGCGTCCGGCTTCCGGATCGACGTCAGGCCGTGGGTCGCGGCCGTGGATTACGGCCTCATCGAGGGTGAGTTGTACGTGGCGATCGGCGGCGCGCTGCGCGCGCGGGGATTCGCGATCGGCTATCCGCAACTCGAACTGCGGATGCCCGATCGACGGCCGGAGGCCCCGTCCGACGGCCGGATCGACCGAGGGTGAAGCGCGTCCCGCTGGTCTTGCCGCGATAGGTGCCGCTCACGTTGCCGAAAGCACCGCCAGCAGCCGCAGCGTCGCCGGATCGAACACCGCGAGCATCGGCGGGCCGCGCCCGGTCAGCGCGATCGAGTTCGCGATCCGGGTCGGCAGCCGACGCTCGCGCATCCGCCGCTCGAGGGCGGCGATCTGTGCCACCGAGAAGAACCGCTCCTGGCCGACGGTGCGCAGCTGACCGTGCAGCGCCGCGAGGCCCTGCTGCCATGGCTTGAAATAGGTCGGCATCGAGATCACGTCATAGCCGCCCGAGATCGCCGCGCTTTCGATGCGTGCCGCGAGCTTCGGGTCGGCGGGCAGCGGCGCCCAAACCCAGCGCGGCCGGCTGTCCCAATGCGGCGCGAGCGGCAGGCGGGCGCGATCGGCCTCGCGCACCTGCGCCGGATCGAGATCGGCAGCCTGCACCAGCTGGATCATGTCCACCGAGAACGCGTAGTACAGCGGTCGGCCACGCCAGAGCGTCGTGGTGCCGTAGCCCAGCGCGAGCAACTGCATCGTCACGATCATCGCGATGTCGCGCCGCAGCTCACGCCGCGGCTTGCCCGGATCGGCGACGATCAGCGTCAACAGCGGTCCGAGCGCGACATCGACGCCGACCATGATCGCGGCCAGATGGAGCGCACCGGTCAAGCGCCAGCCGGGCCACCGGTACCAGCCGGCCCAGAGGATCCCCAGAACCCCCGCGAGCGTCGCCGCGCTCGCGAGCAGATGAATTCCAAAGGCGCGCGCCCTAAACTCCATGGTCTCCTCCTGCGCGAAAGGCCGTCAGTATAGGTAGATTCGCGGGTGGCGAGCGCGGATGGCCGGCGCGAGGATGGAAAGGTGGTTTCACCGCACTGATGCGACCGGTCGGCCGCGCGGCGGCCTTCGAGGAGGACGTCATGAAGTGGAAGAGCGTGTTGTGCGCGATTTTACTGGCTGCCGGATTCCACCGACCAGCGAATGCGGACGTGCAGATCGGCGTCGGCATCGCGCTACCCGGGATCCAGATCGGCATCAACGTGCCAGCGTATCCGCAGTTGCTCCCCGTGCCGGGTTTTCCCGTGTATTACGCGCCTTACCTCGACGCGAATCTGTTCTTCTACGATGGCTACTATTGGGTGTTCGCCGACGGGAGTTGGTATTACAGCACCTGGTACGACGGACCATGGACGCTGGTGGCGCCGGATTACGTGCCGTATTACTTGCTCCGGGTGCCGGTGTTCTACTACCGCCGCCCGCCGCCGTTCTT
Organism: Pseudomonadota bacterium; assembly: GCA_021785405.1. GTDB lineage: Bacteria > Pseudomonadota > Gammaproteobacteria > Steroidobacterales > Steroidobacteraceae > Bog-1198. Next base: position 39,295 of record JAJYFF010000021.1, read on the forward strand.
TCGCGGCTGGAATCCGCATTTCGCGCCGCGTTGGGACGAGCACTTCGGCTACGCGTGGCGCGAACGCCATCGCGACTGGGATCGGTGGAATCGCAACGCGGTGCCACCGCGCGCACCCTTGCCGTCCTATCAACGCAATTTTCGGGGACCACGGTATCCGTCGGCGCCCGAGCAGCGGCGCCTGCAGGAACACTACTACCACTTTCGAGGGCGACCCGGCGGCTATCGAGGCACCCCGTCGCATGGGCCCAACCGCGGCGGACCCGGGGGACCTCCGGGTGGCCGCGGGCAGCCCGAGGGACGGCGTCAGGCGCCGATGTACCGTGCGCCGCCGGGCGGGCCGCGCCCGCAAGCGCAGCAGCGCCGCGAAGGCCGCCCGGGGCCGGGGCGGACGGTGGAGCAGCCGCGAGGGGGTCCGCCGAGCCCTTGAGTACGCGCGGCGCGCCCGCCGCTACGCGGCGAGCGCGACCGCGTGATGCCGCAGGTGGTCCTCGATGAAGGAACCGATGAAGTAGTAGCTGTGATCGTAGCCGGCCTGGATGCGCAGTTCGAGCGGCTGGCCCGCCGCGGCGCAGGCGGCGCGGAACAGTTCGGGCCGCAACTGGTTCGCGAGGAATTTGTCCGCGTCGCCCTGATCGATCAGGATCGTGCCCGGAAATCGGTGCGTCGTCACGAGCTCGGTCGCATCGTATGACCGCCACGCGCGCTCGTCCGCGCCGAGATAGCCCGCAAACGCCTTGCGACCCCAGGGGACCTGGGTCGGCGCGACGATCGGCGCGAACGCCGACACGGACCGATACCGGTCGGGATTCTGCAACGCGATCGTGAGCGCGCCGTGGCCGCCCATCGAATGGCCGAACAGGCTTTGCCGCCGGGGGTCCGCGGGGAACCGGGCGGCGATCAGGGACGGCAGTTCCCGGGCGACGTAAGTGTACATCCGGAAGCGCGTCGACCACGGCGCTGCGGTCGCGTCGAGGTAGAACCCGGCGCCGGCGCCGAATTCCCAGTCGGCCGCTTCGCCGGGAATCCCGGTCTCGCGCGGACTGGTATCCGGCGCAACCAGCATCAGTCCGAGCGCTGCCGCGAGCCGCTGAGCGCCGGCCTTGATCATGAACGTCTCCTCGGTGCACGTCAGGCCCGCGAGGAAGTAGAGCACCGGCACGCGCCGCTCCCGGGACTGCGGCGGCGCGTACACGGAGAAACGCATCGGGCCACCACACGCGGCCGACGCGTGTCGATAGAAGCCCTGCGTACCCCCGAAACAGCGCTGCTCGGAGATCGTTTCGATCGCGCTCATCAGACACTCTCCAGCCGGTGACGGAACGGGCGGCCATTATCGTCCGCGGCGAACGGCGGCGGCTAGCGTGACGACGGCCAGCGCGAATTTCCCGGACGCATCAGCTCCGGCCGGATGCGGATGTCGTAGCGCTCGCGTATCGCCCGGTCGATCTGCGGATCGATCGCTCGCGGGAAGTGCGCGGAGAGGATCTCGCGCACGCGCGCGCGCGCGGCGGTCAGCAGTTCCGGCGAGCCGCGGCTTTGCCACTCGGCGACCGACGTGCGATCGCCGAGCCTCGGGTAGAGATATTCGGTCTGCATCAGCGACAAGGTCTGCGCGGCGCCCAGGTAGTGGCCGGGGCCCAGCACGGTCCGTTCGATGAGTTCGTAGGACAGGGTGCGCTCGTCGACCTCGATGCCGCGCAACGTGCGGCGCACCGCGCCGATCAAGTCGTCGTCCAGCACCATCGATTCGAACGAACAGCCGAACAGGCTCCCCATCATGCCGGCGCACTCGCAGATCATGTTGCCGCCGGCGAGTGCCGCCAGCGCGATCGTGAGGCCCTTCTCGTAGCCCGCCTGATAATCCGGACGCTTCGCGTCGGTCATTCCAGCCGCCACCAATCCCGGCAACCGATAGAAGCGTGCGATCTGCGCCGCCGCCGCCTCGAGCACCGCCTCTTCGCCGCCACCTCCGGTGAAGCTGCCGGTGCGCAGATCCGAGACGAAGGTCCAGGGTCCGAAGTCGACCGGCCCTCCGGGATTGATCAGATTGACGAGCACGACGATCGCGAGGGCCTCGGCGGTCGACTGCACCAGCGCGCCGGCGAGCGCCGCCGGCGCCGTGGCGCCCGCCTGCGGCGCGGTGCACGCGCTGATTGGCAGTCCGCGCCGCGCCGCCTCGCACAGCACCGCCGAGGTGTCGGGACCGAAGCGCAGCGGCGAGACGATCGGGCAAACCCCGATCGCGGCGAACGGCTGCCGGCGAAACGCGCCCTCGGCGCCGAGCACCCGGTCCCACAGGCCTTCGACCTCCGCGACGGTCGCAGGATCCGCGAGCGACACGCTGAACGGCTTGGTCGTCGCCGCCGCGCCCGCGTAGGCGATGTTGATCGCGTGGAGTCGCGCGTCCTCGCACAGGTCGGTCGCGACCACCTGTTGGCCGCAGAAGTCGACGTGCTCGAGGTGATCGGCAAGCCGAAAGAAATCGTACAGGTCGAGCAGCGTCGAGGGCCGGTAGTCCCCGGTTGCCGAGTCCACGACCCGGACCGCCTCGCCGGAGGTCGCGAAATAGACCCGCCGGCCCCCGGAGCGAACGCTGCGCGCCGGGTCGCGCGCATGGTACGTGACCTCGCGGGCAGCGCCGGCGAGCAGGTCCTCGACGAGCGCCGGCGGGAAGCACAAGCGACCGTGGGCATTGAAGTGGGCGCCGCCCGCGGTCGCGATGTCGCGGATCTCGTCGGTGACCGCGCCGAGCCCGACGTTCGCGAGCACCTTCAGCACGGTCGAATGGATCGCGGCGAGGTCCCGGTCGCCGAGCGGCGAATAGGCGCCGCCCGGGAGGCCGGGCGTGACCGCGGCGGAACGCCGCGGATTCGTGCGCTCGGCGATCCGCGCGGCCCGTGCGCTCGGACCGCGGGTTCTCGGTCCTGGTGGCTGCTCGCGCATCGGTGCGTGCTCCTTCGGCCTCGATCCCGACTCGCAGCTTGAGTCCGCCCGCGCGAGCGCGTCAAGAACAATCTGAATGAACGTTCATTCATTGTGGACGGGACCGGGCCACGCCGCCGCGGGTGGACCGGCCGCGTTGTCCGGGCCGGGGTATCATGCGGCGGATGCGACGGGCGAACCGAACCTTGCGGCGCGCGGGCACGGTCGGCCCGGACCCTGACGTGGGCCGATCCGCGCGGCGAATCGCGCGCGAGCGCCAGCTGGTCGGTGCCGCGATGGCGTGCATCAGCCGGCTCGGACTCGAGGCGACGACGGTGCAGGCGGTCGCGGCCGCGGCGGGGATGGCGGTCGGCTCGATCAACCAATATTTCCGGACGAAGGAGCGCCTGCTGACCGCGGTGCTGGTGGCGCTGGCCGAGGAGTTCGAACGGGCTTGGCGGGAGGCCTTGGCCGGTTGCGAACCGGACCCGGCGGCGCGGCTCGACGCCTTCGTCGGTTGTTACTTTCGTCCCGCGATCTGCCGGCGCGAGAAGATCGCCGTCTGGTATGCGTTCTGGGGCGAGGTCGCCGCGCGTCCGCAATATCGGCGGGTCTGTGCGGGCTACGATCGCCGGCACGGCACGGCGCTCGTCGGGTTGTGCGCGGACCTGATCGACCGTGGGGGCTACGCGCCGATGCAGCCGGCGTCGAGCGCACGCCTGATTGCTGCGGTGTGCCACGGCTTGTGGCTCGAATTTCTCACGGCGCCGGGCGCGGCATCCCGGGAAACCTGTCGGCGGACTGCCGCCGAGACGCTCCGAGCCGTGTTCCCGAAGCATGGGCCTGCCTTTGGCGCCGTGGCGGGCGGCTCGACCGCCGGGTCATCGCGCCCCAACATTGACAGCTAGCTGCGCCCGCAGCAAAATACGCGGCTCGTTTCGAGGAGGGGTACCCAAGCGGCCAACGGGGGCAGACTGTAAATCTGCTGGCTTATGCCTTCGTAGGTTCGAATCCTACCCCCTCCACCGTCGGCTGCGGGTTCGGTGCCATTGGATTGATCGGAGCGCGGGTGTAGTTCAATGGTAGAACGTCAGCCTTCCAAGCTGATCACGTGGGTTCGATTCCCATCACCCGCTCCAGTGCGTTGCGGCCCACGTAGCTCAGTTGGTAGAGCACGTCCTTGGTAAGGACGAGGTCAGCGGTTCAATCCCGCTCGTGGGCTCCAGTTTCTTCAAAATTTTCATAGAGGTGTGCCGTGTCGAAGGGGAAGTTTGAGCGAACGAAGCCGCACGTCAACGTGGGGACGATTGGGCATGTGGACCATGGCAAGACGACCCTGACGGCGGCGCTGACGAAGGTGATGGCGGAGAAGTTTGGC
>JAJYFF010000077.1 GCA_021785405.1 Pseudomonadota bacterium
CCTGATCACGCAGATGTTTCAGAACCTCGACACCCAGGGGGTGTTCTACCAGCAGCCGAACGCCTCCGACGGCCAGCCGCTCGCGCCGCTCGAGGTCACGCTGTTCAATCCGTCGTACAACAAGGACAAGTTCGAGAACACCGCGTGGACCGTGCACGGGCGCTTCGGGCCGCTGCGCGCGGTGTACACCGGCGGCTATCTCGTGCGGCACGTCGAGCAGGTCGGCGACTACACGAACTACGCGCGCGGCGTGTACGCGGACTACTACCAGTGCTATGGGCCGGCGAACGACCCGAGCTTGACGTCGACCTGCTTCTCGCCGAGCGCGACCTGGCAGTCGATCGAGCGCAACGAGCACATGCAGCACGAGTTCCGGCTGAGCACACCGGGCGACTGGCGCCTGCGCGGGATCCTCGGCGCGTACTACGAAGACGACAAGCTCTACGATCAAACCGACTGGCGGTACAAGAACATTCCCGCGTGCACCGCGAACGGCGCGCCGGGAACGCCGGGCAACACCGGCTGCCTGTCGAACATCGGTACCGTTCCGGGCACGACGGTGCAGAATCCGGGGGTGCAGAACGACGTCAGCGCGTTCTATCAAGACGCGTTGCGCGAGGTCAAGCAAACCGCGTTCTTCATGTCGGTGGACTACGACATCATCCCGAAGGTGCTCACGGTCACCGCCGGAACGCGTCACTATCAGTTCGAGAACTCGTTGAAGGGCAGCATCACCAGCAGCTTCTATTGTTTCGAGCAAGGCGTGCCGACCGGCGGCTGCGTGAACGACTACTACAACCTCGACGTACAGAACCTCTCCGACACCGAGAGCGGGTGGAAGAGCCGCGTGAACGTCAGCTGGCACGTCACGCCGGACGTGATGCTCTACTACACCTGGTCGCAGGGCTTCCGCCCGGGCGGCTTCAACGAGAATGGCAACAGCCAGCACATCTACGGGCCGGATGGCCAGTGGCAGTACACGCTGCCGCGATCCATCCGCTCCGACCAGCTCACGAACAACGAGATCGGCTGGAAGAGCACCTGGTTCGGCGACCGCGTGCAGTGGAACGGCGCGGTGTACCGCGAGAACTGGAACAACGTGCAGATCGCATTCTTCGATCCGGGGATCGGGCTCGGCAACCTGTTCTTCAACGACAACGGACAGAACTTCGTGGTCAAGGGACTGGAGACGTCCGTGGTCGCGCGGGTGATGGACGGACTCACCGTGCAGGGCGCGGCCTCGTGGAACCAGAGCCGGCAGACCAATTCGCCGGCGCTGCTCGACACCAATCCCCAGAGCGCGAATTACGGCAAGCCGATCACCCAGTCCTGCGACTCGAGCGGCCAGAACTGCATCCCGGTCACGAACCCGTTCGGCCCGGTGGGCGCGCCGAGCGCGGACGCGCCGCCGCTGCAGTTCAGCTTGCGGGCTCGCTACGATTGGTCGATCGCCGATTATCGTTGGTTCGTGCAGGCGGGCGCGTCGCATACGGGACACTCGTTCACGCAGGCTGGCGCGAATCCGACGATCGCGGCCGGCGGCGTGATCAGCACCGCGAGGTTGCGCTTCGAGAACCCGGCCTACACGACCTATGACGCGTCGTTCGGCGTCGCGAAGGGCGCGTGGAACGCGAGGGTCTACGGCGACAACCTGTCGAACTCGAACGCCGCGGTGTTCACGAGCACCGACCAGTTCATCGTCGCGCAGACGCCGCTGCGTCCGCGCGTGATCGGGGTCGAGTTCGGCTACCACTTCTAACGGGGCCACGCATGGCGATCGACGTCGCGATCCAGGACGGCGTGATGTCGATCGCCTTCGCGCGACCGGAGAAGAAGAACGCGATCACCGCGGCGATGTACTCGGCGATGGCCGATGCGTTGCGAGCGGCCTCGGTCGAGGACGCGGTGCGCACGGTGGTGATCGCCGGAACCTCCGGGGTGTTCACCGCGGGCAACGACCTCGGGGACTTCCTCGCGAACCCGATCGTGGACCTCGATCATCCGGTCGTGCAGTTCATGGACGCGTTCGTCGATCTGGACAAGCCGGTGATCGGCGCGGTCACCGGCCACGCGGTCGGCGTCGGCGTGACGCTGCTTCTGCACTGCGATCTCGTGTACCTCGCCGAGGGCGCGATCTTCACGATGCCGTTCGTCGGGCTCGGGCTCGTGCCGGAATTCGGTTCGACGTACTTGCTGCCGCAACGGCTCGGGCACGCGCGCGCGGCCGAACACCTGCTGCTCGGCGAGCCGATGTCCGCGGCCGACGCGCTCGCGTACGGGCTCGTCAACGCGGTGCTGCCGCCCGCGGAGGTCATCCCGCGGGCACTGCACACCGCCGCGCGCTTGGGTGCGCTGTCGGCGGATGCGCTGCAGGCCTCGAAGCGACTCCTGCGCGGACCGCAACGCGAGGCGACCCGGCACGCGATCCGCGCAGAGGCCGAGGTCTTCGTCGAACGGCTGCGCAGTCCCGAAGCGAGAGCCGCGTTGCGCGCCTTCTTCGAGCGCCGCGGCGCCTGAACGGCCGCGTCGGCGCGTCGCCGGGTCGCTCGCGCGGCACGCGATCGAACGACGCCGCCGGCGATGGCTAGCCGCGCGCCCACTCGAGCAGCGCCGCGGTGACCTCCGTCGGCCGCTCCAGCGTGCTGGCATGCCCGCAGCCCGCGACGGTCACGAGCCGGGCGCCGGGAATGCCGTTCGCGATCTCGGCCGCCACCGGCGGCGGCGTGAGCTCGTCGCCGTCGCCGACGACGACCAGCGTCGGGCACCGGATCGTCGCGAGCAACGGGCGCGAGTCGGGTCGGCCGATGATCGCCGCTTGCTGGCGCGCATAGGCCGCGGTGCCGACTTCCTCCGCCATCAGCCGGAAGATCCCGCGCAGCGATTCGTCGCCGTGACGGGAGCGGTGCACGAGCCGCGGGAACAAGCCATCGGCGATCGCGCGCGCCGGTGTCGTCGCGGCGAGCCGGATCTGGGCGCGACGGTTCTCCGACTGCTCGGGCGTATCGGCGCGAGCGCTCGTGTCGAGCAGCGCGAGCTTCGCGACGCGCGCCGGCGCCTGCCGCAGGATCTCGAAGCTCAGGTAGCCGCCCATCGACAGGCCGACCAGCGCGAATCGCGCGGGCGCCGCCGCGAGAATCGATTGCGCCAGCGCCGCGATGCGGTCGTGCTGGGTCGGCTGCGCCACCATCACGGGGCCCACGGTCCAGAGCGCCGGGATTTGATCCTGATAGAGCCGCGCGGAGCAGGCGAGCCCCGGGATGCAGACGGTCGGTAGCGAGTCGGTCACGCGGGCGCTCCTCGGGTGGGGATCGAGATGGTGCCCGATCCGCCACGGACCGCTCAAGGGGGCGGGCCGCGCGGCGACGACTCCGCCGCGTCGCGGTGCCGCGATGCCGTCGGGCGACGGATTCGGGTATCGTGCGACCCCATGAGGTTTCGCGTGCCGCCGCCGATCGTCGCGCTCGCGGGCGCGCTCGCGATGGCGTGGCTCGACCGTCACGCGCCGCTCGCACGGTGGCTCGCGGCGCCGTGGAACCGCATCGGGCTCGCGTTCATCGCGACCGGCTTCGCGATCGATCTGACCGCGGTCGCGACCTTCTTCCGCGAGCGAACCACGATCGACCCGATCCGGATCGAGCGCTCGAGTCGACTCGTCGTGACGGGTCTGTATCGGATCACGCGCAATCCGATGTACTTGGGGCTGCTGCTGGTGCTGTTCGGCTTCGGCGTGTGGCTCGGCAGCCTCACGCCATTCGTCGTCGTCGTCGCGGTGGAGCGGATCCTGGTCCTCGGCCAGATCCGCCGTGAAGAAGCGGTGCTCGGCGAGAAGTTCGGGGACGCGTATCGCGACTACGCTCGTCGGGTCCGCCGCTGGCTTTGAGTTCGACGTCCGGGAGGATCCAGCGATGCGCCGCATGAAGCTGTCGAGCGCCTTCACGTTGATCGAGCCGGGGCCGGTCGTGTGGGTGACGACCGAGGAGCCGCCGAACGACAACGTGATGACGATCTCGTGGACGATGGTCGTCGACTTCAAGCCGCGGTTCGCGATCACGACCGGCCCGTGGAATCACTCCTACGCGGCGCTGCGCAAGCGGCGGGAGTGCGTGATCGCGATTCCGGCCGTCGATCTGCTCGACCAGGTGATCGGGGTCGGCACCTGTTCGGGCGCGGACACCAACAAGTTCGCGAAGTTCGGGCTGACCCGACGGCCCGGCCGCGTGGTCGGGGCGCCGTTGATCGCCGAGTGCCTCGCGAACATCGAATGCAAGGTCGTCGACATCGTCCGCAAGCACTCGATCGTCGTGCTCGAGGGCGTGGCCGCGGTCGTGAACCGGGCGCGCAAGGAACAGCGCACGATCCATGCGGTCGGTGACGGCACCTTCATCGTCGATGGGCGGCGGTTGAACCGCAAGCAACGGATGGCGTCGAAGCTCCCGGCGGGGCTCTAGCCCCGCGTTCACCCCGAGGAGATCACCCGATGCGCACTCGACCCCCACACGCCGCCCGACGCCCCGCGACCCTCGCCGCGGTGCTGCTGCTCGGTGGCGCGCTGCGATGCCAGCCCGCGGCCGCCGCGAGCAACCTGCTCGGGCTGTACGTCGGTGCCGGGGCGGGTCGCGCGGAGGTGCGGGCCACGGGGTTTCGCGGCCCGCCGTCCGCCGCGTTCGCGCCGCAGCCTCTCGGCGCGATCGGACGAAACGCGCTGGCCTACCAGCTGACCGCGGGCGTGCGCTTCCTGGAGGTGTTCGGCGCCGAGGCCGACTACGTGGACCTCGGCCACGCGAGCGCGCCGATCGGCCCGCAGGCCAGCGCGAGCGTCGGCACCACCGGCACGGCCGTGTTCGGGGTCCTCTACCTCCCGATCCCGGTGGTCAACGTGTTCGCGAAGGCCGGGCTCGCCCGGCTCGACACCCAGGGCCACGCCACGGTCGCCCTGCCGGGGGCCGGGACCTGCGCGATCGGCATTCCGAACTGCGGCGTGTACTCAAGCGCCTATCGACAGCGCACGACCTCGCTCGCCGCGGGGATCGGCGCCCAGGTCAACCTCGGGCCGCTGGCGGTTCGCGCCGAGGTCGAACGGTTCACCGCCGCCGGCGAGCATCCGAGCCTCGCGGTCATCGAGCTCCTGTTCCGCTTCTTGTAAGGCGATACCCGGCCCCGCGAACGGCCGCGCGCGGACCGCCGCGCGTAGATTGACTGAGTGTTCAAACACCCCTATCGTGCGTAGCCATTCGGCGGCCTCGCGCCGAGGGATGTCAGAGCATTACAAACAAGCGCGCGAGCCTGCGGTCGGCGCGCCATCGGGCCGGGAGATCGGGATGAAATTGAACAGTCATACAAATCGTCCATTGGCGGTTGCAGTGGCGGCGATCCTCGGCACGAGTTCGCTCGGCAGCGCGCCGCACGCCGCCGCCGCCACCTCGGCCGACAGCCCCTCGGATCAATTGCAAACGATCATGGTCACGGCGCAGCGGCGCGTACAGAACAGTCAGAACGTGCCGATCACGCTGCAGGCACTCACCTCGCGGGCGCTCACGCAGCTCAACATCACGACGTTCGACGATGCGCTGAAATACCTGCCGAACGTCACCAGCGCGAGCGAGGGCCCGGCGCAGAGCAACATCTACATGCGCGGGCTGTCCACGGGCACGATCGGTTCGGGTGCGGAAGGCAGCTTCCCGACCGTCGCGATCTACCTCGACGATCAGTCCGGTCAATTGCCGGGCCGCAACCTCGACGTCTATGCGGCCGACCTGCAGCGCATCGAGGTGCTCGAGGGTCCGCAGGGAACGCTGTTCGGCGCCGGTGCCCAGGCGGGCGTCGTGCGCTACATCACCAACAAGCCGGCGCTCGACCGGACCGAGGGCGACGTGAACGCGGGTTACGCGGTCACCGCGCACGGCGATCCGAGCACCAATCTCGACGCGACCCTGAACGTGCCGATCATCCCGGGCAAGTTCGCGGTGCGCGCGGTGATCTTCGACGAGAATCGCGGCGGCTACATCGACAACATCCCGGCGACGTTCACGCGCGCGCCGACCGACAAGGGCATCGCCTATTATTTCGGCGGCGTCGTGCCCCCAGGGCCGTCCTTGTCCAACGACAACCTGGTCGCCCGGGCGATCAATCCGGTCACCTACAAGGGCGGCCGCGTCGAGGCGAAGGTCCAGTTCAATCCGGACTGGAACGCGCTGGTCACGCAGATGTACCAGAACATCGACGCCGAAGGCGTGTTCTACGCGGAGCAATACGACGGGCTCGGCAAGCCGTTGCCGCCGCTGTCGGTGCAACTGTACAACCCGTCGTACAACAAGGACCGCTTCTCGAACACCGCGCTCACGGTCGATGGCCGCATCGGCGAGCTGCACTTCGTCTACAGCGGCGGCTATCTCGACCGCAATTCCGACCAGCAACAGGACTACACGAACTACTCGCGCGGCGCGTACGCCGAGTACTACCAGTGCAACATCCCGGGGTCGACGGTCAACGGGGTCCCGACCCAGCCGAGCTGCTACTCGCCGAGCGGGTACTGGACCGAGCGCGAGAACACGACCCACCAAAGTCACGAGATGCGCCTGAGCACGCCCAACAGCTGGCGCCTGCGCGGCTTGGTCGGCCTGTTCTGGGAGGACTTCACGATCCACGACCAGGAGGACTGGTTCTACACCTCCAATCCGAACTTCGTGCAGATCGCGCCGCCGCCCGGCGCGACCGCGAACAACCCGAACGTGCGCCCCCCGGGAGAGTCGTACTTCAACGACATCACGCGCGGCTACAAGCAGAAGGCGGCCTATCTCTCGGTCGACTACGACATCCTGCCGAAGACGCTCACGCTGACGGCCGGCACGCGCTATTACAGCATCGAGAATTTCGAGCTCGGCTCGAACGTCGGCAGCTACGGCTGCAATCCGGGCGGCATCTACAGCGCGGCGACCGTCACCGCGCCCTGCACCGTGCCGATCAGCAACGGCAACAACCTCAACGCGAAGAATCTGCACAAGACCTATTCGGGTTTCACGAGCCGGGTCAACCTCAGCTGGCACGTGACCGATGCAGCGATGCTGTACTACACCTGGTCGCAAGGCTTCCGGCCGGGCGGTTTCAATCGTGCGCAGGCCGTGATCCAACCGAGTTCCCCGCTCTACGGGCTGTTCAAGCCGCCGCTCGCGTTCGCGCCGGACACGCTGACGAACAACGAGCTTGGCTGGAAGACCGAATGGTGGAGCCACCGCGTGCAGTTCAACGGCGCGGTCTACCAAGAGGACTGGCACAACACGCAGCTGTCGATCTTCGACCCCGGCGTCACCGGCAACATCACGTTCACGACCAACGGCCCGAACTATCGCGTCCGCGGCGTCGAGATCTCCACGATCGCGCGCGTGACCCACGGCTTGACCGTGAGCGGCTCGGCCGCGTGGAACAGCAGCGAAGTGGTGAAGACCCTCGGCCTCGTGGACCCGAACACCGGCCAACCGATCAACATCGTGAATCCGTTCGGCGCGCTCGGCTCGCCGCTCGCGCAATCGCCGCCGTTCGAAGCGAACCTGCGCGCGCGCTACGATTTCCACGTCGGCGCGTATCGCGCGTTCTGGCAGGTCGGCGGGATGCATCAAGCGCACTCCTACGCGACCACCGATCAGCTGACGAAGACGCTGCAAGGCGCCTCCGTCGCGTTCGACGATCCGGGATTCACGACCTACGATGCGTCGCTCGGGATCGGCAAGGGCGCGTGGGACGCGCAGCTCTACGGCACGAACCTCACCGACGTGCACGCGATCCTCTATGCGAGCTACGCCGAGTACGTGAAGGCGAACACGATCAACGTGCCGCGAACGATCGGCGTGCGGATGAGCTATCGGTTCTGAACGAGGGCTACGGGAGCGCCGCGCCGAGATCGGCCCAGAGATCGTCGGCGTTCTCGATCCCCACGCTCAAGCGCAGCAGGGAGGGCGGCAGGTGCTCCTGACCGGGGACCGCGGCCCGGCGCTCGAGGGTGGACTCCACCGCGCCCAGGCTCGTGGCGTGTTGAATCAGTCGCACGCGCGCGCAGACCGCGTCGGCCGCCGCGGCGTCCCCGCGCACGTCGAACGAGATGATCGTCCCGTAGCCCTGCAACTGCGCGCGCGCGATCGCGTGCGTCGGGTGGGAGGGCAAGCCGGGATAGCGCGTGCGGGCGACGCCGGGATGCGCGGCCAGACGCTCCGCCAGGTGCATCGCATTCGCCTGGGCACGCTCGAGCCGCAGCGCCATCGTGCGTGCACCACGCACCGCGAGGAAGGCTTCCAAGGCGCCCGGGGTGGCGCCCTGCCGCGAGCGTGAGTGGCGCAGCTCGGCGAGCAGATCCTCCCGCCGCACCGTGATCACGCCGGCGAGCAAGTCGGAGTGGCCGCCGATGAACTTGGTCGCGGACTGGAAGGAGACGTCGGCGCCGAGATCGAGGGGTCGCTGGTTGAGCGCGGTCGCGAACGTGTTGTCGACGGCGAGCAGCGCCGACGGTTTGCGGGGAGCGGCGCAGATCGCGCGCAGGTCGGCCACGACCAGCAGCGGATTGGACGGCGATTCCAGCCACAGCAAGTCGGCTTCGCCCGCCGCCCGGATCCAGCCGTCGGTATCCTCGGTCGCCAGCCGCTGCACCTGCCAGAATCCCTTGCACCGCCCGGATTCCGCCAGTTCGGCGACGCCTTGATAGCAGTCGTCCGGTATCGCGAGGCGCGCTCCGGCGGGCAAGCGGTCGAACACGGCGGCGACGCCGGCCATCCCGGACGCGAACGCGACCGCGTGGCCGTCTTCCAAGCAGCCGACGACCTCCTCGAGCGCTTCCCAGGTCGGGGTGCCGTCGCCGCGGGCATAGGCACGCTCGGCGCCGAGCACGAAGTTCGACGCGGGGACGAGGGGCGCATTCAGCGGTGAACCCGGCCGCCGGTCGCGTCCCGCGGCGACGAGCAGCGAATCAGGCGAGGAGAGCGCCGCCAGGTGCGGATTGGTTCGAGTACTCATGGCCGGGCATTGTAAGGCGTTCTCGTCGAGCGGGCCGCCGGGTCATTCGTCGTCGTCGATCGGCGCGGCGGGCGCCGCGCCGTTCGCCGAGGCCGCTCGCTCGTCGTCGCCGGCGCCGCTCGGGAGGTCGAGGACCCGAGTCGCCTCGACCCCCGGCAATTGCTCGACGACGCGCAGCTGGCGCTCGAGGGCGCGCGTCCGCACGTCGGTTTCGTCGATGCTGCGCGAAGCGGCCGACAGCTGCTTCTTCACCTTGTCGAGGACCGCGCCGAACTTGCCGAATTCGGTCTTCACCGCCCCGAGCACGCGCCACACGTCGGAGGCCCGCTGCTCGATCGCCAGCGTCTGAAATCCCATGCGCAGGCTGCTCAGGATCGCGGTCAAGGTCGTGGGCCCGGCGACGACGACCCGGTAGCGCTGCTGGAGATCGTCCACCAGCGCGGGCTGGCGGAGCACCTCGGCGTACAAGCCCTCGGTCGCGAGAAACATGATCGCGAAATCCGTGGTGTGGGGCGGGCACACGTACTTGTCGTTGATGTCCTTCGCCTCGGCCTTGATGCGACGGGCGAGCGCGTCGGCGGCCACTTGCACCGAGTTCGCGTCCGCCTTGTCGGCGGCGTCCTGGAGCCGA
>JAJYFF010000022.1 GCA_021785405.1 Pseudomonadota bacterium
ACCAGATCAGCAGCAGCGACACGCTCAGCAGGTGCACCGCGAGCAGCGTCGGGTACGGCGCGCCGAGGTGGCTCACCGCGAGGAGCCCGGTCGCGATCGGCAGGAACGTCACGAGCCAGCTGAAATAATCGTTGAACGTCGAGATCAGCCGCAGCACCGGATGGGTCAAGCGGCGCGCGAGCGCGAGTGCGAGCGAGCCGAGCGTGACGACCGCGACCCCCGAGATCACGCCGCTCGGCAGGTTCGGCCACGACAGGCCGAACAGCCCCCGCAGGAACACGATGTGCTGCGCGAGCCCGAAGAACACGATCGCGAGCCCGAGGTGCATCACGTAACCGTTCACGGTCGTGATCATCGAGGCCTGCGCGAACGGCTTGCGCGGCCACAGGTGCCGGGCGAAGCCCCGGACCGCGCCGACCCAGTCCGGCGGCGCATCCTTGCGGCGTGGCGACGGATCGCGCGCCCACGGCAGCAGGATGAGCGACAGGAGCCGCCACGCGACGCCGAACACGAACACGGCGAGCGCGGTGGTGAGCGCCGGTCCCCTCGCGAAATCCAGCAAGTCCATGTCAATCTCCTCGTGATGCTTTGTTCTTGCGGTGTCGCGCGACCATCGCGCTCGCGACGCCGACGCCGACGCCGACCACCGCCGCGCCGCCGACCGCCTCGCCGAGGCTGCCGGTATGCGTCGACAAGGGATGGTAGAAACCTCCCTTGTCCCAGAAGTTCGGCTGCGAGCAGCCGAGGCATCCGTGTCCCGACTGGATCGGGAAGGACACGCCGCCGTTCCATTTCACCGTCGGGCAGGCGTTGTAGGTCACCGGGCCCTTGCAGCCGAGCTCGTACAGGCACCAGCCGCGCCGCGCACCCTCGTCGTCGAAGCTCTTCGCGAACAGCCCCTTGTCGTAGAACGGGCGCCGGTAGCAGCGGTCGTGGATCGTCTCGCCGAAGAAGGATTTCGGCCGCTTCAGTTCGTCGAGGTCGGGGAGCTTGCCGAAGGTGATCAGGTACGCGATCGTGCCGGCCATCGCCTCCGGGATCGGCGGGCAGCCGGAGATGTTGATCAGCGGCTTGTCGGTGATGATCTCCGAGACCGGCACCGCGCCGGTCGGGTTCGGGTCGGCGTGCGGGATGCCGCCGAACGACGCGCAGGTTCCGACCGAGATCAGCGCGAGCGCCTGGGCGGCGGTATCGCGCAGGATCTCGAGGTTGGTCTTGCCGGCGATCGTCGCGTAGACGCCGCCGTCCTTGATCGGGACCGAGCCGTCGACGACGACGACGTACTTGCCGGCGTTCGCCCGCATCGCCGCGTGCCGGGCTTCCTCCGCGGCGAACCCGGAGACCGCCTGCAAGGTCTCGTGATAGTCGAGCGAGATCAGGTCGAAGATCAGGTGCTCGATCGTCGGCGCGAACGAGCGCGTCAACGACTCCGTGCACCCGGTGCACTCCTGGAAGCTCAGCCAGATCACCGACTGGCGGCGTGCGTTCGCCAGCCCTTCGGCGAGCGCGCGCGACTGCCAGGCCGGCAGGGCCATCAATGCGCCGAGGTAGGCGCCGTATTTCAGTAGTGCGCGGCGCGAGATCCCGCGCTGGGCGAGCAGTTCGCCGATCGTTCGTTCGTCCGTCATGTCGTCAAGCCTCCGCGCGCAGTGCGCCGCAGCCCGCATCCCGCGGGACACCAGGGGATCGTCCCCACGCCTCGAGCAGGTCCTCGATGATTCGGCAGGCCGCGGGAATCGCGGCCGCGACCGGGGCGGTCGGTTCGAGGCCCCAGTCGGTCGATCCCGGCTGGACCGCGACGAGCGCTCGGCGCGCCGGCCGGCGCCCGGTCAGTGCGGCGGCGGCGAGCAGGTCGGCGAGCGCGAGCTCGTGGACGCTGCTGCGCTGGCCGCAGAGCCTGGCGTCGAGCGCCGCGCGATCGAATGCACGGACGGTGCCCGGCGGGGCGCCGAGATCCATCGCGTCGACGGCGATCAGCGCGTCGGCGGCATCGAGTTCGAAGAGTAGGTTGAGGCCGAGGGTCCCGCCGTCGCACAGCCTGACCGCCGGCGGTCGCGACCGCCCGACCAGGGTTCGCTCGAGCGTGCGGATCACGTGGATGCCAACCCCGTCGTCGGTCAGCAACACATTCCCTATGCCCAGGATCAAGACCTGGGTCGTTCCAATGCCGACCGCCATAGCCGGTTTCCCTTCATTCCTGGTTCCGGCAAAGCCGGGGGAAATTCCGTCGCTTGGCGATGTTCTCCCGCCGGGACGCGGGATCCCATACGGGATCCCGCGTAGTCGACTGCGGGTCCTCGCGGGGTCAGGCCGTCAGACGTCCGGCCTGATAATCGGCGATCGCGCGCTCGATTTCCTCGCGGGTGTTCATCACGAACGGGCCGTACTGCACGACCGGTTCGCCGATCGGTTGCGCGGCGAGCAGCAGCGCCCGCAGGCCCCGCGGACCCGCGATGCAGCGCAGCACGTCGCCGTCGGTCTCGAGGACCGCCGCCGCCTGCCGCGGCACTGCCTGCGGGCCCGCGGCGGTCTGCACCGCGACCTCGCCTTCGTACGGATAGAGGAACGCCGCATGGCCCCGCGGCAGCGGTTGCGTGAACTCGGCCCCCGGCGGCAACTCGATGTCCAGGTACAGCGGATCGGTCGAGCGCTTCGCCGCGTGGCCGTTGATCGGACCCTCGACGTGCCGCTCCGCGACGTCGATCGCGCCGGCGATCACCCTCACGCGACCACCGCCCGGGAGCGTCGCGGTCGGGATGTCCGCGGGCGGGATGTCCCGATAGCTCGCGGGCTGCATCTTCTCCGCCGCCGGCAGATTGATCCACAGCTGGAAGCCGCGCATCCGACCTTCCGACTGGCGCGGCATCTCGGAATGGATCACGCCGTGCCCGGCGGACATCCATTGCACGCCGCCCGGCCCGAGATCGCCGACGTTACCGAGGTGGTCCCGGTGCTGCATGTGCCCGTCGATCATGTAGGTCACGGTCTCGAAGCCGCGGTGCGGGTGCGGCGGGAACCCGGCGATGTAATCGTCCGGGTTGTCGGTGCCGAACTCGTCGAGCATCAGGAACGGATCGACCCGCTGCGTCGGTGCGCTGCCGAGGCTGCGGCGCAGCTTCACGCCGGCGCCGTCCGACGCGGCGACCGACGGGATGATCCGCGCGACGCCGCGCTCAGCGACCGCGGCGCGCATCGAGGCTCCAGGCACCGGCGCCGTGCGCGACCAGCACGAGGAATCCGCCGGCGATCGCGATGTCCTTCAGCAGCATCAGTTGCTGGATCTCGTTGCCGATCGCGTGGTGGAAGATCACGCCGGCGAGCACCGTGAAGCCGGCGAGCAGGAACGCGGCGAGTCGCGTCCACAGCCCGAGCACGATCAATGCGCTGCCGCCGAGTTCGGTGAGGATCACGAGCGGCAACAGCCCTCCCGGGACGCCCGCCGATTGCATGTAGGCTTGCGTGCCCGCATAGCCGCCGATCTTCGAGAACCCGGCGACCAGGAACAGGATCACCAGCAGGATCCGCCCCGCCAGGTCCGCCGATTTTTGCCAAGTCGTCATCGTCTGCCACTCCTGGCCCGTCCGGGGCCCGTTGGAATTCACCGTCGATTGCGACGGCCCGATCATTTAACTATTGATTCAATATATATAAAAGTCGATTTTTTACCGATTACCTATCAGAATAATAGATAAATGAAGACCTCCCAGGGCACTGCGCGGATCACGCTCGAACAATGGCGGACCTTGATCGCCGTGGTCGAGGCGGGCGGCTACGCCGCCGCGGCGACGCGCCTGCACAAGAGTCAGTCCGCGGTCACCTATGCGGTCCAGAAGCTCGAGGCGGCGCTCGGGGTCAAGGCGTTCGAGATCCAGGGGCGCAAGGCGGTGTTGACCCCGACCGGGCAGTTGCTCTACCGCCGCGCGCGAGCGCTCACCGACGAGGCGCTCGCGCTCGAGGCGGCCGCGGCGACGCTCGCCGCCGGTTGGGAGCCCGAGCTGCGGCTCGCGGTCGACGTGGTGTTCCCGACGTGGTTGTTGCTCGAGGCCTTGCGCGTATTCGCGACCGAGCGGCCCGCGATGCGGATCGAACTGTACGAGACGGTGCTCGGCGGCACCGAGGACGCGTTGACGCAGCGTCAGGTGGATCTGGCGATCGGTTCGATCGTCCCGCCCGGCTTCGTCGGCGACCCGCTGATCTCGCTGCGATTCGTCGCCGTCGCGGCGCCCGGGCATCCGTTGCACGCGCTCGGTCGCCCGATCACCCATCAGGACCTGCGCGCCCATCGCCAGCTGGTGATTCGCGACTCCGGGCTGCGCCGGCACCGCGAGTCGGGATGGCTCGGCGCCGAGCGGCGCTGGACGGTGAGCCACAAGGCGACCGCGATCCGCGCGGTGCAGCTCGGGCTCGGCTTCGCGTGGTATCCCGACGAGATGATTCGCGAGGAGCTCGCGAGCGGCGCCTTGAAGCCGCTGCCGTTGCGCGAGGGGGGCGAGCGACGGGTCGAGCTGTACTTGATCTTGCCCGACCCCGATTACGCGGGTCCCGGCGCCCGACGCCTCGCCGAGCTGCTGCGCACGACGACCCTGCGGGCCGAGTCGCCCCGGGTCGCCTGAACGGCGCGCCCGCCCTCGGCGGCGCGGCACGGTCAGCGGCGCGCGAGTGACCATCGCGGCGGCGCCGCGGTCGATGCGGCGGCAGCGTACTGCGACGCCCCGCCCCAGGTCCAGTACAGGCCGAGATAGGCGACGGTGTGCATCGCCCCGGCGACGCTGCGGCCGCCGCTGAACAGCACATCGAAGGTCGGCGTGACGGCGTAGTAACCGCCGAGGTTCAGGATCGTCCGGCCGCGGCCGCCGACGAGGTCCGCGCCTTGGTCGAACACTTCCGCACCGAGCGTCCACTTCGGCCCGACGTCGCGCTGCACGAGCCAGCCGGCGAACGCGTAGCTGCGCTGTCCCGGCGCGTGATTGACGACGTAACCGCCGCCGCCGTAGGTCTCCCACGGCCCGAGCGTCTTCTGCGCCCAGATCGGCAGGCGCCACCAGGTCTGGCCGTTGCCGAGGCCCGCGCGGGCGCTGCCGGTCGGCAGTTCCGCCATCGGGAAGATGCCCACCTGCGGCCGATCGGCGGTCTCCTCGAGCAGGCGGACCTTGATGCCGAGCTCGACGTCCCCGATCCCCGTGGCGATCGCGCCGCTGCGCGGCAGCGACTCGGCGTACGGCACGACGAGGTGGAATTGCATCTGCGGCCAGAACCCCTCGTTGTACTCGAATGCCGGCAGCGCGACGCTTCGGCCGTCCGCGGTCTGGTCGTCGGTCGCGAACACGTAGAACTCGCTGTGATGGTAATCGACGGGCTCGGGATCGTCGGTGAGGAACGGCGGGCCCGCGAGCGCGGACCGCCAGAGCGCGGCCGTCGCGAACGCGATCGCGAGCGCGGTCCGGGCGGTCGCGCGGGCCGGGGGCGATCGACGCGCGATCGTCACGGGCCGGCGACTCGTCAATTGCGGGCGAACAGGAGCTGGTCGACCGTGTCCTTGTCGATCGGCTCATCGAACAAGGCCCGCACGAGCAGGTCGCTGCCCAGCACCTGCGGCGCGAACAGCATGTCCGGCTGCACCCGCCGGATCTTGCCGAGGTTCCGTGCGTCGTTCACGCCCGCGATCGTCTGCACCGTCGGCGCGATCTCCTTGACCGCGAGCACCACGAACGCGTTCTCGGCGTCGTCGTCGCGCAGCGTGAGCACCGCGCGGGCGTGCGGGACGCCGGCCTCCTCGAGCACCTCGTTGCGCGTCGCGTCGCCGGTGATCACGTCCGCGCCGGTCGGGTACGGCGACGGCCGGCCGGGCGGCGCGATCACGGTCACCGCCGCGCCGCGCGTCTGCAGCCGCTTCCACAGCGCGTAGGCGAGCGCGGAGGTGCCGATGATCACGAAGTGTCCGGTGCGTTGCTTGCTCTGCATGCGGCCCTCGAGTGCGCGCTTGATGCTGCCGCCGACCAGCGGTCCGATCACGACCGACAACGTCGTCGCGAAGACCGTGATGCCGAGCACGATCATCGACACGGTGAACATCCGTGCCACGGTCGTGCGCGGCAGGATGTCGCCGTAGCCGACCGTCGACATCGTCTCGATCGTATAATAGAACGCCGTCGGCAGATCGCGTATGACCGGCGAGTAGCCCGCGCCGAACCACAGCGAGCCGAGCACCCCGTACAGCAGCAGGATCCCGACGCTCAGCAGCGCGAACAGCGAGCTCGCGGCGAGGTTGCTGCGATCGAAGCGCCGCGCCTGCGCGACCAGCAAGGCGACGAGCACCGCGGCGATCCAGAACACCGGCGTCGGCGCCTGCGCGTGCCGCCAGGACAGCGCGGCGACGAACACGCCGAGCAGCAACGCGATCACCCACGCGATTCGCGCGCGCAGCAGCAGGCCGAACGACATCAGCACGAGCGCGACGCCGACGATCACGTGCGGAAAGCTCGCGAGATCGATCACGCCGGCGCGGTGCTGCCCGGCGGCGGCGAGCACGGCGAGCATCCGCGCCGCGTACGGGCGGACCGCGAGGGCGCCGCACAGCGCGGCGAGCAGCGCGGCGAGCGCGGGGGTCGCGCGGTCCACGGCGCGGCCGAATGCGCGCACCCGCGCCGAGTCACGCGCGGCGCGCAGCCACCGGCGCAGCCGCGGCGTCCGCCGGGCGCGCCCCGGCGCCGCCCGCGGTTCGGAAGGAGGCGCAGTCGATGGCATCGCGTCGGCCTCGTGCCGCTCATCGGGAGTCGGGAACCTCTACAATAACAAATGGGCGGTGTGACGGGCGGACGCGAGTGACGATGACGCGGATCGGCGCGAGGGCGCGGCGATGAGTCGCTGGGAGTTCTGGATCGACCGGGGCGGGACGTTCACCGACCTCGTCGCGCGCCGGCCCGACGGCGGCCTCGCCGAGATGAAGCTGCTCTCCGAGGCGCCGGCGCAGTACGAGGACGCGGCGGTCGAGGGGATTCGCCGATTCCTCGGGCTGCGACCCGGCGAGGCGATCACGCCGCAGCGGGTCGCCGGCGTGCGCATGGGGACGACCGTCGCGACGAATGCGCTGCTCGAGCGCAAGGGCGAGCGCACCGTGCTCGTGACCACGCGCGGCTTTCGCGACGCGCTGCGGATCGGCAACCAGGCGCGGCCCCGCGTGTTCGCGCGCCGGATCGAGCGCCCCGAGCTCCTCTACGAGCGCGTCGTCGAAGCCGACGAGCGCCTCGACGCCCGCGGCGGGGTCTGCCGGCCGCTCGACGAACCCGCGCTCGCGCGCGAGCTGCGCGCGGCGCGCGCGGCCGGCCTGCGCGCCTGCGCGATCGTGTTCCTGCACGCGTACCGCCAACCGGTCCACGAGCTCGCCGCCGAGGCGCTCGCCCGCGCCGCCGGATTCCTGCAGGTCTCGGTGTCGCACCGGGTGAGCGGGCTCGCGAAATTCGTGCCGCGCGGCGACACCACGCTCGTCGACGCGTACCTGTCGCCGATCCTCGCGCGCTACGTCGAGCGCCTCGTCGCGCAGATGCCGGGTGTGCCGCTGTGGTTCATGCAAAGTTCCGGCGGTCTCATCGACGCGGCCCGCTTCCGCGGCAAGGATGCGATCCTCTCGGGCCCGGCGGGCGGAATCCTCGGGATGGTGCGCACCGGCGTCGCCGCGGGCCACGAGCGGTTGATCGGCTTCGACATGGGCGGCACGTCGACGGACGTCAGTCATTACGCCGGCGAGCTCGAGCGGGTGTTCGATACGCAGGTCGCCGGCGTCCGCGTCGCGGCGCCGATGATGAGCATCCACACGATCGCGGCCGGCGGCGGCTCGACGATCCGTTTCGACGGCTCGCGCCTGCGGGTCGGACCCGAGTCCGCCGGCGCCGTGCCCGGACCCGCGTCGTACCGGCGCGGCGGCCCGCTCACGGTCACCGATGCCAATCTCGTGCTCGGCCGGATCGACGCGGCGTTCTTCCCGCGGGTGTTCGGCCCCGGCGCCGACCAGGCGCTCGATCCCGACGCCGCGCAGCGCGGCTTCGCGGCACTCGCCGCGCGGATGTCGCAGGCCGCGGGATCGCCGATCAGCGCCGAGGAAGCCGCCGCCGGCGCGATTCGAATCGCGGTCGGCGCGATGGCGAACGCGATCCAGCGGATCTCGATCGCGCGCGGCTACGACGTCACCCGCTACACGCTGCAGTGCTTCGGCGGCGCGGGGGGGCAGCACGCGTGCCAGGTCGCCGACGCGCTCGGGATCGAGCGCGTGCTCTGCCATCCGCTCGCCGGCGTGATGAGCGCGTACGGGATGGGGCTCGCCGATCGCAGCGCGACCCGCGAGGCGACGCTCGGCGAGACGCTCGCCGCTCCCGCGCTCGCCGCGGCGCACGCGCTCGCGGCGCGGCTGCGCGCCGAGGCGCTCGCGACGCTCGAGCGCGACGCCGGCGAGGAATGCCCCGCGCGCACGCTCGTCCGGCTGTGGTTGCGATACGAAGGCACCGACACCACGATCGCGTGCGAGCCGCCGAGCGCGCGCGGCGGCGCCGACGAGAAGGTGGCCGGGCTGCGCGCGCAGTTCGAGCGGTCGTATCGCGAGCGCTTCTCGTTCCTGATGCCGCAGCGGCCGGTGGTGATCGAGGCGGTCTCGGTCGAATGCATCGTCGTCGCCTCGGTGCCGCCGGTGCGACCGCCGGCGCCGGGCCCGGCGGTCGCACCGGCGCCGTGCGCGCGCCGGCCGCTCTACGGTCCCGACGAGGCGGGCGTCGCGACCTGGCACCGCGCCGACTGGCACCGCGCGCCGACGCTGCAACCCGGCGCGACGATCACCGGACCGGCGGTGATCGCCGGTGCCCACTCGACCACCGTGATCGATCCCGGTTGGCGGGCGAGCATCGCCGCCGACGGCGCGATCGAGATCGAGCGCACGCGCCGGACGCGCCGCGAGTCCGCCGGATCCGAGCGCACCGACCCGGTGCTGCTCGAGGTGTTCAACAACTCGTTCATGAACATCGCCGAGCAGATGGGGCTGCGGCTGCAGAACACCGCGCATTCGGTGAACATCAAGGAACGCCTCGACTTCAGCTGCGCGCTGTTCGACTCGGCCGGCTCGCTGGTCGCGAACGCGCCGCACATGCCGGTGCACCTCGGATCGATGAGCGAATCGATCCAGGCGGTCCGCGCGGCGAATCCCGTGATGCGTCCCGGCGACGTGTACGCGCTGAACGACCCCTATCGCGGCGGGACCCACTTGCCGGACATCACGGTGGTCACGCCGGTGTTCCTCGACGAGGCGACGCCCTGCTTCTTCGTCGCCTCGCGCGGGCATCACGCGGACGTCGGCGGCGCGACGCCGGGATCGATGCCGCCGTTCTCGAAGACGATCGCCGACGAGGGGGTGCTGATCGACAACTTCAAGCTCGTCGACGGCGGCCGATTCCGCGACGAGGCGCTGCGCGCGCTGCTCGGCGCCGGCCGATTCCCGGCGCGCAACCCGGAGCAGAATCTCGCCGACCTGCGCGCACAGGTCGCCGCGAACGAGAAGGGCGCGCAGGAGCTGCGCGCGCTGGTGCGCGAGTACGGCCTCGCGACCGTGCTGCGCTACATGCAGCGCGTGCAGGACAACGCCGAGGAGTCCGTGCGCCGCGTGATCGGCGCGCTGCGCGACGGGCGGTTCGAGCTGCCGCTCGACAACGGCGCGTGGATCCGCGTCGCGGTCGGCGTCGACGCCCGCCGCCGCCGCGCGCGCATCGACTTCACCGGTACGAGCGCGCAGCTCGCCGACAACTTCAACGCGCCGCGCGCGATCACGATCGCGGCGGTGCTGTACGTGTTCCGCACGCTCGTCGACGACGAGATCCCGTTGAACGCGGGCTGCCTCCAGCCGCTCGAGATCCTCGTCCCGGAGGGCTCGATGCTGAACCCGCGGCCGCCCGCCGCGGTCGTCGCCGGCAACGTCGAGACCTCGATGTGCGTGACCAACGCACTCTATGGGGCGCTCGGCGTGATGGCCGCGAGCCAGTGCACGATGAACAACTTCACCTTCGGCGACGCGCGGCATCAATACTACGAAACCATCGCCGGCGGATCCGGCGCCGGACCCGGCTTCGACGGCGCGAGCGTCGTGCAGACGCACATGACCAACTCGCGGCTGACCGATCCGGAGATCCTCGAGGCGCGCTTTCCGGTCCAGCTGATCTCCTTCGAGGTGCGTGCCGGCTCCGGCGGCGCCGGCCGCACGCGCGGCGGCGACGGCGCGATCCGCCGCATCCGCTTCCTCGCGCCGATGACCGCCGCGATCCTGAGCAACGGCCGGCGGCGCGGCGCGTTCGGGATCGCGGGGGGAGAGGCCGGGCAACCGGGCGCGAATCGCGTGCGGCGCGCCGATGGGCGCGTCGAGCCGGTGGATTACATCGGCGAGGTCGCGATGGCGCCCGGCGACGAGTTTGAGATCGCGACGCCCGGGGGCGGCGGTTACGGGAGCGCGCTCGCGAGCGCGTGATCGCCGACGCGGATGCCGAGCCGATCGCAGATGCCGCCTTGCAGTTCGACGACCGCGCGAGTCCCCGCGGGCGCGTAGATCAGGTCGAGCGACAGCGGCCGTGCGCGCGGCGTGATCGCCGCGATGCGGCCGTGGGCGTCGAGGAACAGCATGTCGAGCGGCACGTAGGTGTTCTTCATCCACATCACGACCGGCTGCTCGCGCGGGAACGGGAACAACATGCCGTCGTGGGCGTCGAGCGCGCGGACGAACATCAAGCCTTGCTCGGCGCGCCGCGGCGTGTTCGCGATCCAGATCCGGAAATCGATCACCCGTCCCGCGACGGTGCGTATCGCGAGCACACTGCGCGGGAACGCCGACAGCGGCTCCGGCGCCGCCGCGCGCGCGGCCCGTGGCGCGGCGAAGCCGACCGCGGCCGCGAGGATCCACGCGGCGAGCGCGCCCAGCGCGCGCCGTCGCGTCGAACCGGACTCAGCGCGCCGCATAATTCACCGGGCCCGCGAAGTCGAAGCGACTGACCAGGATCTCGCCGCGGCCGTGAATCGCGCGCGCGGGTTCCGTGCAGAAGCCGTGCACCTCGACCCGGTAGACGTGCGCCGCCGCGAGACGGCGCTGCGTCAACGAGTCGATCGTGCAGCGCCGATCCCCGAGCGTGCCGAACACCCGGCCGTCGCTCTCGTCGATCACGGTGAGATTGGCCCGCCCCTCGCGCAAGGGCGCGCCCTCGCGCACGCCGGTCAGACCGAACAGGAACAGCAGGCGCGGCCGTGCCCCGCTCGCGCGACGGAAACTCATGCGCACGCCGCGCGGGTCGAGCTTGGGCTCGCCGGCGCACCAGGTGCCGCGGTTCGGCCAGTGCAGGGTCGCGTCGATCGAGCCGCCGATCTTCGCGCGCAGGTAGCCGTCGCCGCCCGGCAAGCACACCGGTATCGCCGCGCGCGCGAGGCGCGTGGCGGTCGGGCTCGCGAGCGCGGCGGTGGTGCCGAGCAGCCCGGCGGCGAGGAGGAGCGGGCGCCGTGCGCGCGGCGGGCGTAGGCGTTTGGCGACAGCGATGCCGCCCGGAATTCTCGGTATCATCCGCTGCAGTGACCCTCGATCTCACGCCCATGCCCGCGCCGATTGTGCCACGCCGCCGCCGCGTGGTGTGGGCTGGAGCGTGCGCGACCGCCGCGATTCTCGTCGCCGCGTGCACGACGTTCGCACCGCACTTCGCGACGCCGGGGCTCTCGCTCACCGGCATCGAACTGCTCGGCGGCAATCTGTTCCAGCAGGATTTCCGCCTCGACCTGCAGATCCACAACCCGAACCGCCAGTCGCTGCCGATCGAGCGGGTGCGCGTGCGCTTGAGCCTCGGCGGCGAGCCGATCGCGAGCGGTACCTCGATGCGTCCGTTCGTCGTGCCGCCGATGGGCGACGCGCGCTTCGAGATGACGGTCAGCGCGAACCTGGCGGCGGGGATCGCCGAGGTCGCGCGTCTCGCTCGAACGAACGCACCGGTGCCTTACGCGATCGACGGCGTCGTGCGCCTCGATCTGCCCTTGTTCCACTCGCTGCCGTTCCACGCGAGCGGCCGTTTGCCGCTGCGCGACCTGTGCGCCGCCCCCTGCAGTCCATCCGCGGGGTCGGGTTCCATTTAAGTAATTGATTTTAAAAAAATAATCATCGCTTGGCCGCGTGCCGGGGCCGACCCTCTGGTACACTATGCGCCCAAGATCGCCGCGACCGGCTGGCGTCCCCCCAGGGCGCCTCGCAACGGAATGCGCGGCGAGCCGGATCCGATCTCATGGCCTTGACGCCTTACCAGCAACTCGAGCAAGAGTTTCGACGTCTGCACGCGTTCGGCGGCGCGCTGTCGCTGCTGCGCTGGGACGCGGCCGTGATGATGCCTCGCGGCAGCGCCGAGGTGCGCGGCGAACAGCTGGCGGCGCTCGAGACGGAACACCATGCGCTGTTGACGACGCCGAAGGTCGCGCGCCTGCTCGAGCGGGCCGAAGCGGGCGCGTCGCAACTCGACGACTGGGCGCGCGCGAATCTGCGCGAGATGCGTCGCCAGCGCGACCATGCGATCGCGACGCCGCCGTCGCTGATCGCCCGGCTCGCGAAGGCCGCCGCGCGCGCGGAGGTCTATTGGGTCGAAGCACGCAAGGCCGGCGACTTCCAGATCTTCGCGCCGCATCTGACCGAGGTCGTGCACCTCGTGCGGGACAAGGCCGCGCTCGTCGGCCAGGCGCGCGGCCTGGCGCCGTACGACGCGCTGATCGACGCGTTCACGCCGGGGATCACGACCGCCGACATCGACACGATCTTCAAGGCGCTGTCGCGCAAGCTGCCGGGCTTGATCCACGAGGCGATCGAACTGCAGTCGACCCAGCCGCCGCTGCCGATCGCGGGCAAGTTCACGGTCGGCCGGCAGCGTCAGCTGATCGTCGACGTGCTGAAGGCGATGGGCTTCCCGTTCGATCGCGGCCGGCTCGACGAAAGCGAGCATCCGTTCACCGAGGGCGTGCCGGGAGACATCCGGATCACCACGCGGATCGATGTTGCGGATCCCTTCACCGGGCTGCTCGGCGCGGTGCACGAAACCGGTCACGCGCTGTACGGCCTCGGCCTGCCGCAACCCTGGCTCGATCAGCCGGTCGGCCAGGACCGCGGACTCGCGCTCGAGGAGAGCCAGTCGCTGTTGTTCGAGATGAACCTGTGCCGCAGCCGGGCCTTCGTGCAATACCTGCGGCCCTTGCTCGAGAAGCATCTGCAGGTGACGGGTCCGGAGTGGCAGGAGCAGAACCTCTATCGACACCTGATCCGCGTCCGCCGCGCGGCGATTCGCATGGATGCGGACGAATTGACCTACCCGGTGCACATCATGGCCCGTTACGACCTGGAGAAGCGGATCCTCGACGGCGCGCTCGCGGTTGCGGACGTGCCGGAAGCGTGGAACGAGGCGCTCGACCAGCGACTCGGGTTGCGGCCGGGGAGCGACGTCGACGGCTGCCTCCAGGACATCCACTGGGCGGTCGGGCATTTCGGCTATTTCCCGTCGTATGCGCTCGGCGCGGTGATCGCCGGCCAGTTGAACGAAGCCTTGCGCGCGGCGCGCCCGGCGCTCGACGAGGAACTCGCGGCGGGCCAATTCGCCGGGGTCCTCGAATGGCTGCGGGATCACGTGCACGGGATCGGCGCACGCCTGCCGCTGAAGGAACTCATCCAGCACGCCACCGGCAAACCCCTGTCGGCCGCGGCCTACCTGCGCTACCTGGAAGCGAAATACCTCGAGGCGAGTTGAGCGCGTGACGTCGGGCAACTTCAAGCGGCTGCAGGCGCGGCTCCGCGGCCTCGTCGGCAAGGCGATCGACGATTACCGGATGATCGCCGACGGCGATCGGGTGATGGTGTGCCTGTCGGGCGGCAAGGATTCCTACACGCTGCTCGACCAGCTGTTGAGCCTGCAGCGGAGCGCCCCGGTTCGATTCGAACTGCTCGCGGTGAACCTCGATCAGAAGCAGCCGGGTTTCCCGGCCGAGGTGCTGCCGCGCTATCTCGACGGGCTCGGCGTGCCGTATCGCGTGATCCAGCAGAACACCTACGCCGTCGTCAAACGCGTGATCCCGGACGGCAAGACGATGTGCGGCCTGTGCTCGCGGTTGCGGCGCGGTGCGCTGTACCGGTTCGCCGCCGAGAACGGCGTCACCAAGATCGCCCTCGGGCACCATCGCGACGATCTCGTCGAGACCTTGTTCCTGAACCTGTTCCACGGCGGTCGCCTGAAGGCGATGCCGCCGAAGCTGCTGAGCGACGACCGGCGGCACGTCGTGATCCGCCCGCTGTGCTACGTGCCGGAGCGGTTGATCGCGCGCTATGCCGCCGCGCGGCAGTTCCCGATCATCCCCTGCACGCTGTGCGGTTCGCAGCCGAACTCGCAACGCATCGCGGTCAAGCAACTGCTCGCCGGCTGGGAGCGCGAGCACCCGGGACGGATCGAAGCGATCTTCTCGAGCATGCGCCACGTCGCGGTCTCGCAGCTCGCCGATCCGGCCGCGTTCGACTTCGCGGGTCTCGACGCGCGCCGCCGGGCCGCCGACGTCGACGGCGAGGATCCGCGCAGCCTCGCGGTGGCATACGACGCACCGCCCGAGGAGCAGCCGTTCTGAGCGCGGTGGAGGCGGCGCCGCCGCCGCGCACCGCGTGGCTCGAGCCCGGCCGCTTGCTGCTCGGGGAACATCCCGCCGCCACCGGGGATGCGGTGGAGCGCGTCGCCACGTTGCTCGGCGCGGGCATCAGCTATTTCATCGATCTGACGCGCGCCGGCGAGTGCGCCCCGTACGATCATCGCTTGCCGGCCGCGCGCGCCGAGGATGGACGCTACGTGATCTTCGTGCGGCGGGCGATCGGTCCCGGCGAGGTGCCGGCGACCGCCGACGCGATGACCGAGACCTTGAATTACGTCGATCGCGCCCTCGAAGTCGGGCATCGCGTGTTGCTGCATGCGGGCGCGGACGCCGGGCGTCTCGTGACGGTCGCCGGATGCTGGCTGCGCCGCCGGGGCATCGCGAGCGATCCGGCGCTCGATCGCGCGAGACGCGCGTGGATCGCCGCCTGCGGCATGGCGGACGCCGACGGCGCGACCGGCGAACTGGAGAGCGAGACGCAGCGTCGCTACGTCGCGGCCTGGCACGAGTCGGGCGGGGCGGGCGATACCGCCGATGACGCGACGGACCTCGCGTTGCTCGGCCGATTGCGCGCGCGGTACCACGGCAGCTTGATCGGACTCGCCTGCGGCGATGCGCTCGGCGCATCGACGCAGTATCGGCGCGCGGGGTCGTTCGCGCCGATCACCGGGTTCGTCGGGGGCGGTCATTGGCAGCTCCCGCCCGGCGCGTGGACCGACGACACCGCGATGAGTCTGTGTCTCGCGGAAAGCCTGCTCGCGACCGACGCGTTCGACGCAGACGACCTGCGCGCGCGCTTGCGTCGATGGCAGCGCGAGGGCGAGTGCAGCAGCACCGGCCAGTGCCTCGGCATCACGGCCGCGGTCGCCGCCTCGCTGCAGCGCTCGGCGCCGGTCGAGGGCGGACCCGAGGCGGTCGTGCGCGCCGGCATCGTCGCGCTGTACGCCGCGTCGGATCCGTCGCGCGTGTTCGCCGGGGCCGCCGCGGCGGCGGCGGTGACCGACGCCTCGATTCCGGTGCGGCACGCCGCGATGGCGCACGCCGCGTTGCTGCTCGCCGCGCTCCACGGGGCGCGCCGCGAGACCCTGCTCGCGACCGCGCGGGAATTCTGGATCGGGCACGCCGGCGCGCCGCCCGGGATCCTCGACGTCGTGCTCGGCGCCGAGGCGCGGCCGGCGCCGGCCGCACGGCCGTTCCCGGCGGGCGGCGATCCGTTCGCGCCGATCCGCCTCGCGACCGCCACGGTGCAGGGCGGCGGCGGGTTTCGCGACGGGCTGCTCGCGATCGTGAACCGCGGCGGGGATGCGGATCTCGCCGGCGCGCTGTACGGGCAGCTCGCCGGGGCCTTGTGGGGGATCGACGCGATTCCGGCGGCCTGGCGTGGCGCGATCCGGCGCGCGACCGCGTTGCGCGACGTCGCCGACCGGCTGCTCGCGGCCGCGCTCGCGCCGCGGTCCTGAGCGCCCCGTGCGCCGCACGCGCACGCCGCCTATAATTTTCCCGGTGCCGCACTCTTCGCCCCGCCGACCTGCCGATCGCGCCGCGTTCGCGCGCGCGCGCGCGTGGGAGCGGCTCGACGACGAGCAGTTGCTGAGTCTGCGGTTCTGCGATCTCGGCTTGTCGATCGCCGGCACCGCGCTCGAGGAGGCGATCGAGCGGCTCTACGCCGAACTCGCACAGCGCCACATCCGTCTGCGGCCGCACTGCTGGCTCGCCGAGGAGTGGTTCTCGCCGGACGGCGTGCCGGGCATCGCGATCCCGTTCTACCTGGCGCACCCGCGGCTCGCGCGTCTGGAGCGGCGTTTCATCGGCGAAGTCGAGGGCGGGAACCGGACCTGGCTGATGCGCATCCTGCGCCACGAGGCCGGCCACGCGATCGACAGCGCCTATCGTCTGCGACGGCGCCGCCGCTGGCGCGAGGTGTTCGGACCGGCCTCGTTGCCGTATCCGCACAGCTACCGGCCGCGACCCGGGAGCCGCCGCTACGTGCAGCATCTCGGCGAATGGTACGCGCAGGCGCATCCGACCGAGGACTTCGCCGAGACCTTCGCGGTGTGGCTGCAGCCGCGGTCCGGCTGGCGCACCGACTATGCGGGCTGGCCGGCGCTGCGCAAGCTGGAGTTCATCGACGGGCTGATCGCCGAGATCGGCGCCAGCGCGCCGGCGGTCGTCGATCGACGCCACGTAGAGGACCTCGCCGAGAACCCGCGCACGCTGCGTGCGCACTACGCACACCGGCACGCGAGCCTGAGACTCCCGCGGCGTTCGGCCGCGGACGAACTGCTCCTGCGGATGTTCACCCCCGCGCCCGCTCGGCCCACCGCGCCGAAGGCGGCTCACGCGATCCGGGCCCTCGCGAATCCGCTGCGCCGTCAGCTCGTCCATTCGGGCGCGTACAGCGACTATCTGGTCCGTCAGATCCTGCGTCTCGTGATCGCGCGCTGCGAGACGCGCGATCTGCGTGTGCGCGGCTCGGTGCGCGAGCTGCGGCCGAAACTGCGGTGGCTGATCGCCCGGCTCGCGGAGTCCTACGAGGAGCGGCAGCTGCCGCGGGTCGCGCTGTGAGGCGGTTGCGCGTGCTCGTGCTGGTGCACTCGACGCTGGTTCCGCCGAACTCGCTCGAGGGATCGACGCCGGAGGAGATCGACGAGTGGCGCACCGAGTTCGACGTGATCTCCCAGCTGCGCGCCGCGGGTCACGACGTGCGGCCGCTCGGGATCAGCGACAGTCTGTCGGAGTTGCGCGCGGCGATCCTCGAGTGGCAGCCGGACATCGCGTTCAACCTGCTCGAGGAATTCAACGGCATCGTGACCTACGATCAGCACGTCGTCGCGTTCCTCGAGTTGATGCGCCAGCCCTACACCGGCTGCAACCCGCGCGGGATGCTGCTGTCGCGCGACAAGGTGCTGTCGAAGCAGCTGCTGACCTACCATCGGATACCGACGCCGCAGTTCATGGTGTTCCCGCGCGGCCGCCGTCCGCGCGTGCCCCGGCGGTTGCGTTTTCCGCTGTTCGTGAAGTCCTCGACCGAGGATGCCTCGCTCGGCATCGCGCATGCGTCGGTGGTCGACGACCTGCGGCAGCTCACCGAGCGGATCGAGTTCATCCACGCGCAGACCCATTCCGATGCGCTCGTCGAGGAGTACGTCGAGGGCCGCGAGCTCTACGTCGGCGTGCTCGGCAACGATCGGCTCACGGTGCTGCCGGTCTGGGAGATGACCTTCGGCACGCTGCCGGTGAACCTGCCGGCGATCGCGACCCGCAAGATCAAGTGGGACCGCCGCTACCAGCAGAAGTACGGGATCAGCACCACGGCGGCGCAGGACCTGCCGGAGGCGACGGTGCAGCGGCTCGCGCAGATGACGAAGCGGATCTTCCGCGCGCTGCACTTGAGCGGCTACGCCCGGATGGACTTCCGGCTGCGCGAGGACGGCGAGCTGTTCGTGCTCGAGGCGAACGCGAATCCGAATTTGTCGGCGACCGAGGACTTCGCGCAGTCGGCGCTGAGCGCCGGCATCGACTACGCGGAGCTGCTGCGCCGGATCGTCGCGCTCGGCGCGAACTATCCGGCGGCCTGGCGGACCGACCAGGCCTGAGGGGCTCCGCGTGACGGTCGACCGCGAGCAGGGGGCAGGGGCACGGGGTACTCCGCACGCGGGGCACGCGGCGGCGCGCCCGGCGTCGGTGATCAGCTTCGATCTCGACGACACGCTGTGGCCGATCGCCCCGGTGATCGAGGCGGCCGAGTCCGAATTGTGGGATTGGCTGCGCGAGCGCCATCCGCGGGCCGTCGCCGCCCACAGCATCGAATCGATGCGCGCGTTGCGCGCCGCGGTCGCCGCGCGCTTTCCCGAACGCGGCCACGACATGACGTTCGTGCGGCTGCACTCGCTCGCGCAGATGCTGGTCGCGGCCGGTTACGAGGCGTCGGCGGCCGAGCGCGCGTTCGAGGTGTTCTACGCGGCGCGCAACCGGGTGAGCTGCTACGCGGACGTGCGACCCGCGCTCGCGCGGCTCCGCCAGCGCCGGCCGCTGTACGCGCTCAGCAACGGCAACGCGGATCTGGAACGTTGCGGGATCGCGGCCTTCTTCGCCGGCCACGTGCACGCGCAGGCGGTCGGCGCGGCGAAACCCGATCCGCGCATGTTCGCCGCGCTCGCCGCGCGCGCCGGGGTCGCGCCCGCCGACATCCTGCACGTCGGCGACGATCCGTTCGCGGACGTCGACGGCGCGCGCCGCGCCGGGGTGCAAGCGGTGTGGATCAATCGGGACGGCCGGTCGTGGCCCGCGGAACTCGAGCCACCGGCACGGACGATCACGAGCCTCGAGGAGATCGGCTGAGCCGCCGCGCGTCGGTGCTAGCCCTTGTCCTTGGTCGCGGCGACGCGCCGTCGCAGCGAGATCCACTCCGACAGCTTGCGCAGGTCCTTCTTCGGCTTCGGCGCCCGAGTCTTGCCCAGGTGGCCGCTGTCGTAGGGATCGTAGCCACGCGTGACGCCGCGGGGATTCGGCCGGGCGCCGGGCCCCGGCGGCGGGGTCTCGTCGAGGATCGCGAGTGCGGGATGCTCCAGACGGCGCAACTGATCGGTCGACACGTCGCGCCCGAACGCCCCGGTCGAGATCGCCCACTCCCAGACCGCGTTGCCGCGGTCGTCGAAACGGACGCGGCCGCTCGGGTCGTCGGGCGAACGAGAGGCTTTCGGACGTCCCGGTCCCGCGCCCTTCGGCGGCGTGTTCGAGCCCTTGGTCATGGTGCGGAAGTTAGCAATCCGCGGCGCGAATATGTCAAGCGTGCGATCGAGGATTCCTGCCGCGCGTCACAACCGGCGTCGATGGCGCGCGCGCAGCAGCGCGAGCGCGGTCTTGCCGTCGTCGATCTCGCCGTTCACGACCCGATCGATCGCCTCGTCGAGATCGATCCAGCGCAACTCGAGTTCTTCGTCGGCCTCCGGTGCCGCGGTGCCGAGCTCGAGGTCCTCCGCGAGGTACAGGTGGATGACTTCGGTGAGGATCGCCGGCGCGGGAACGTACCGCCCGAGCGGCGTCCAGCGCGCCGCGGTGATCCCGGTTTCCTCGCGCAGCTCGCGGACCGCGCACGCGTCCGGCGCCTCGTTCCGATCGAGCTTGCCCGCGGGGATCTCCCACAGGAAATCGTCGACCCCCAGGCGGTATTGCCGGACCAGGCACACGCGGCCGGCGGCGTCGACCGGCACGATCGCGGCGGCGCCGGGGTGGCGAACCAGATCGTGCTCGTAGATCTGGCCATTCGCCGCCTGCAAGCGGGCAGCCATCACCTGGATCACGCGGCCGCGATGCCGCTCCAGGGTCTCGATCGGGGTCGGTTTGCGCATCCTCGTTCCTCGGGCGGATCTGGATATCCGTACAGGTGCTCCAGTATAGTCGTCCGATGACCTCGTCGACACCGGGCGCGTTCGAGCGATTGAATCCGGCGCAACGCCAGGCGGCGACCTACGGGGCTCGCGGGCCCGCGGGAGGGTTCCGCGCGGGACCCTTGCTGATCGTCGCCGGCGCCGGCACCGGCAAGACCGCGACGCTCGCGCATCGCGTCGCGCATCTGGTGACCCAGGGCGTGGATCCGGCGCGCATCCTGATGCTGACGTTCACGCGCCGCGCCGCGCAGGAGATGGTCCGGCGCACCGAGGCGATACTCGCCGAGACCGCCGCGCGCGCGCAGGGCGCCGCCGCGGCGCGCGCGCTCGCGGCGCGGCTCGGCTGGGCGGGCACGTTCCACTCGATCGGCAACCGGATCCTGCGGCTGTATGCGAGCTCGCTCGGTCTCGATCCGGCGTTCAGCGTGCTCGATCGCTCCGACGCCGCGGACCTGATCGACGTGCTGCGCGACGAACTCGGCTTGTCGCGCCAGGACCGGCGCTTTCCGCGCAAGGACACCTGCCTCGCGATCTACAGCTATCGCGTGAACACCGGCGGGACGCTCGCGCGCGCGATCGCGGACCTGCATCCCTGGGCCGCCGATCGGGAAGAGGACCTGCGCGGCTTGTTCCGCGCCTACGTGCTGCGCAAGCAACGCCACCACCTGCTCGACTTCGACGATTTACTGCTCTGCTGGCACGCGATGATGCAGAGTGAGGCGCTCGCGCGGGACCTCGGGCAGCGTTTCGATCACGTGCTGGTCGACGAATTCCAGGACACGAGCCGGCTGCAGGGCGAGATCCTGCAGGCGTTGAAGCCGGACGGCGCCGGCGTCACGGTCGTCGGCGACGACGCCCAGGCGATCTATTCGTTCCGCGCCGCGTCGGTCGACAACATCCTCGGCTTTCCCGAGCGCTACCAGCCGCGAGCCGAGGTGATCCTGCTCACCGACAACTACCGCTCGACCCAGCCGATCCTCGACGCGGCCAACGCGCTGATCGCGCAAAGCGAACGCCAGCACCGCAAGGCGCTCGGCGGCGGCCGGCGCTCCTCGCAGCAGCCGTGGTACGTCGTGCTGGACGACGCGGTCGCGCAGGCGGTCTACGTCGCCGACCGGATCCTCGCCGCGCGCGAGAGCGGCGTCGCCCTGCGGCGCAACGCGGTGCTCTTTCGCAGCTCGCACCACAGCGACGTCCTCGAGGTCGAACTGGCGCGGCGCGGGATCCCGTTCGTGAAATACGGCGGGCTCCGATTCCTCGAGGCCGCCCACGTGAAGGACCTGTTGTCGGTGCTGCGCTGGGCGGAGAATCCGCGTAACGCCGTGTCCGGTTTCCGGGTGCTGAAGCTGCTACCGGGAATCGGCCCGGCGATCGCGCAGCGTGCGCTCGCGCATCTCGAGGCTTGCGGCCACGCGGTCGGCGCGCTCGCCGCGTTCGCGGCGCCGCCGACCGCGCGCACCGACTTCGCCGCGTTTTGCGCCGTGCTGGGTGCGCTCGCCGATCCGCAGACGCCGTGGCCGGGCCAGGTCGAACTGGCGCGCCGGTGGTACGAGCCGCAGCTCGAGCGGCTCTACGAGGCGTCGCGCGCCCGCCTCGGCGATCTCGAACAGCTGGAGCAGCTCTCGACGCGTTACGCGACGCGCGAGCGCTTCTTGAGCGAACTCGCGCTCGATCCGCCCGCGGCGACCGGCGACTGGTCGCGGCACGCGTCGAAGGACGAGGATTACGTCGTGCTGTCGACGATCCACTCGGCGAAGGGGCAGGAGTGGGATCACGTCTATGTGTTGAACGTCGCCGACGGCAACTTTCCGTCGGAATTCGCCGCGGACAAGCCCGCGGCGATCGACGAGGAACGGCGACTCCTCTACGTCGCGATCACGCGCGCGCGCAACGAACTGCATCTGTGCGCGCCCTTGCGCTACGCGATCACCCAGCAGCCGCGAACCGGCGATGCGCACGTCTACGGCGCGAAGAGCCGCTTTCTGACCGACGCGGTGCTCGCGTGCTTCGAGCGGATCACGCCGCCCGCACCGCCGCTCGCCGAGGTGTCGGCACCGGGCGACGCGCCGATGGTCGATGTCGCTGCGCGCTTGAGCGCACTCTGGTGACGGCCATCGACGCGTCCGCGATGCGCCGTTCCATCCCCGCGTACGCTCGAACGGGACTCATCCCTTCCCGCCGAGTCCCCGCTCCCGCGGCCCGTCACCGGGCCGCGGGAGACTCGATCACCAGCGGCGCGGTCCGCCGCCGCCGCCACCGCCTCCGCCGCCCATCGGCTTCGGACGCGGCGCGCGTTCCTGCGCTTCGTTGACTCGTAGCGGTCGACCCCCCATTTGAAAGCCGTTGGTCTGTTGAATTGCGTTCTGCGCGTCGCCCGCGGACATGTCGACGAACGCGAATCCCCGGGGACGCCCCGTCTCGCGGTCGTTGATCATCTTCACCGATTCGACTTTGCCGTAGCGCTCGAACAGGCTACGAACCTCGTCTTCAGTCGCCGAGAACGGCAGGTTGCCAACGTAGATCGTCGTCATTCAACTGGTCTCTCTAGCAGTGGGCGCCTGGTGTTCGGTCTCGATTCTCATCGTCGAGTCCGCTCCCGCGCCGCTCCAACACGCAACCCGTCGCCGCGCAGCGCGGCTCCGGGCTGACCCTTCGGCCGTACACTATCCAATCGAGCGGGCAACCCTTCCAGAACGCCCGCTAAATGATCTAGAGAACGAACCTCCGCCGGATGCTACGCCAGGGTTTCCATGTTGGCAAACCAGGGGTTTTTGAGCCTCGCGCGTCGTTTCGCGCGCTCAGCGCTCGTCGCCGGTCGCGACGGATCGGGCGGGATTCGCGACCCATTCGCTGTAGGAACCAGGGTAGAGTTTCGCACCGTGCAAGCCGGCGATCTCGAGCGCGAGGAGGTTGTGGCAGGCGGTGACGCCGGATCCGCACATCGAGATCACCGACGTGGGGGCCGCGCCGCGCAGGAAATCGATCCAGCGGCGGCGCAGTTCCGCCGCCTCGAGGAACCGGCCGTCCGGTCCGAGGTTGCGCACGAACGGATGATTGCGCGCGCCGGGGACGTGGCCGGGGACGCGGTCGAGCGGTTCCGTCGCGCCGGTGAAACGCTCCGCGGCGCGCGCATCGACCAGCACGCAGCGCGGATCCGCGAGCGCCTGCTCGACCTCGGCGGTCGTCAACTGGGCGGTCGCGTCGGGTCGCGCGTGCAAGCTCGCAGGGCGCGGCGGCGCCGGCTCGCCGGTCTCGACCGCGCCCCCGGCCGCGATCCAAGCGGCATAGCCGCCGTCCAGCACCGCGACCCGTTCGTGGCCGATCCAGCGCAGCATCCACCACAGGCGCGCGGCATACGCGCCGCTCGCATCGTCGTAGGCGACGACCACCGAGTCGTCGCCGACGCCGAGGCCCGCGAGCCAGGTCGCGAAGCGCGCCGGATCGGGCAGCGGATGCCGACCGCTGCCCGCGGTCACCGGTGCGGACAAGTGCTCGTCCAGGCTCGCGTAGCGTGCGCCGGGGACATGACCCGAGCGGTACGCGTCGCGTCCCGCGGCCGGACGCAGCAAGTCGAAGCGGCAATCGATCGGCACCGTGCGGCCGTCGCCGAGGCGCCGCGCGAGCGCGGCTGGATCGATCAACGAGCGGAATTCCATCGGCGCAGCTTAGCGCAGGTGGCGGCGCCGCTTCATCCGTTACAATCCGCGCGCATGGGACTCACGTTGTATTGGGGGAGCGGCAGCCCATTCTCGTGGCGCGTGCTGCTCGCGCTCGAGCACAAGCGGTTGCCGTACGAATCGCGCCTGCTGCAGCTCGACAAGCAAGAGCACCAGTCGCCGCAGATGCTGAAGCTCAATCCGCGCGGCCGGCTGCCGGTGCTCACGGACGGCGATTACGTCGTGTTCGAGTCGCTCGCGGTGCTCTATTACCTCGATGCCCGCTACCCCGAGCGGCCCGTGTTCGGTGCCGGTCCCGAGGAGGCCGGCGTGATCATGCGGGTGATCTGCGAGTTCCAGGCGTACGCGGAGCCCTCGGCGCAGCGCATCGTCGACGCGGTGTTCTCGGGGCGGCCCGCCCCCGGCGAGCTCGCGACGACCGACGCGATGCACGCCGTCGCGCGCGAGGCGCGCACGCTCGAAGCGCGGCTCAGCAAGGAGTGCTGGATCGTCGGCGAGCACTACTCGGCCGCGGACATGGTGATCTTCCCGTGGCTGAAGCTCCTGCTGCGCGCGCTGGGGCGCGCCGAGGCGGCCGAACTCGGCGCGCGCTTCCTGCCGCTCGAACGGAATTATCCGGCGCTCGCGCGCTGGATCGAGCGCATCGAGGCCTTGCCGAACTACCCGAAGACCTATCCACCGCACTGGCGCGGCCCCTGAATCCACGGCGCGCCCCTTGAATCCACGGCGCGGCCCTTGAGCCCGCGGCGCGGCGCCGGGTACTCTGCGCATCTTCACGAACGGGACGGGCGAATCCATGGCGGACGAGGCATCATGAGCGAGAACGCAGTGCAGGTCGCATTCGGCGGCAAGATCGTGTTCGTCGGGTTCGGCAGCATCGGTCAGGGCGTCCTGCCGTTGATCCTGCGGCACGTCGGGATCCGCGCCGAGCGGATCGTGATCGTGACCGCGGAGGAGGCCGGGCGCGCGGAGGCCGAGCGCTACGGCGCGCGATTCCTCGTGACGCCGCTCACCGAGACGAACTATCGCGCGGTGCTCGAGCCGCTGCTCGGCGCGGGCGATTTCCTGTTGAACCTGTCGGTCGACGTGTCCAGCCTCGCGTTGATCCGGTTCGCGCGCGAGCGTGGGGCGCTGTATCTCGATACCTGCATCGAACCGTGGGCGGGCGGTTACTTCGACCCGTCGCTGTCGGTCGAGAGCCGCAGCAACTACGCGCTGCGCGAGGCAGCGCTCGCACTGCGCCAGGGGTATCGCGGTGGGCCGACCGCGGTGCTCACCCACGGCGCGAATCCGGGGATGGTCTCGCACCTGGTCAAGCGGGCGCTGCTCAACATCGCCGCCGACACCGGCTTGCAGGTCGCGCAACCACGCGACCGCGCGGGGTGGGCGCGGCTCGCGCAGCGGCTCGGGATCAAGGTGATCCACGTCGCGGAGCGCGACACGCAGGTCGCCCGCGTGCCGAAGCGGGTCGGTGAGTTCGTGAACACCTGGTCGGTCGAGGGATTCGTGAGCGAAGGCTCGCAGCCCGCCGAACTCGGCTGGGGAACGCACGAACGGCATTTCCCGGCCGATGGCGGTCGCCATTCCCGCGGATCCGGGTGCGCGATCTACCTGAACCGGCCGGGCGCGAGCACCCGGGTGCGCACCTGGACGCCCGACGCGGGCTGCTTCCACGGTTTCCTGATCACGCACTCGGAAGCGATCTCGATCGCCGACTACTACACCGTCGAGGACCAGGGGCGCGTCGTCTACCGACCGACCTCGCATTACGCGTACCACCCCTGTGACGACGCGGTGCTGTCCGTGCACGAGCTTGCGGGACGCAATTGGCGGATCCAGGACCGCAAGCGCATCCTGATGGACGAGATCATCTCGGGGGTCGACGAGCTCGGCGTGCTGCTCGCCGGCCACGCGAAGAACGCGTACTGGTACGGCTCGCAGTTGTCGATCGAGGAAGCGCGCCGCCTCGCGCCCCACAACAGCGCGACGAGCCTGCAGGTCACCTCGTCGGCGCTCGCGGGCTTGATCTGGGCGATCGAGAATCCCGACCGCGGGATCGTCGAGCCGGACGAGATGGACTTCGAGCGGCCGCTTGCGATCTGCGCGCCGTATCTCGGCAAGGTCGTCGGCCGGTACACCGATTGGAACCCGCTCGAGCGCCGCGGCGAATTGTTTCCCGAGGATCTCGATCGCGACGATCCCTGGCAGTTCAAGAACGTGCGGGTGGTGTGAGGCGCGCGGCTCGTGCGAGCCGCGTGCGGGTCAATCCGGGGGATCGTAGCGGATCTCGACGATCGTCAGGCGCCGCGGCCCGGCCGGCAGTGCGACGGTGATCTCGTCGTCGACCGCGCGCCGCAACAGCGCGCGCCCGAGCGGGGAATCC
This sequence comes from Pseudomonadota bacterium, assembly GCA_021785405.1. Taxonomy (GTDB): domain Bacteria; phylum Pseudomonadota; class Gammaproteobacteria; order Steroidobacterales; family Steroidobacteraceae; genus Bog-1198. Next base: position 26,112 of record JAJYFF010000022.1, read on the forward strand.
ATGCTCAGGTAATCGGCGGCCATGTCGAACTCGTCCGGGCCGACGATCCGGTGCCAGCGCCGTTCCCCACGCTCGTCCTCGACGCGCACCCAGGCGCCGAAGTAGACCCGACCCGGATCGCGGCGCACCCCGGCCGCGCGGGTATCGACGATCGTGATCCCCTCGAGGCGCTTGCGCAGGAAGCGCACGCGCCGCAGGATCTCGTGCAGGCGCTTCTTCCCGTAGGTGTACTCGGCGTTCTCGGAGCGATCGCCCTGCGCCGCAGCGGCCGCGACGGCTTGGGTGACGACCGGCCGCTCGACCTGCCAGAGCTGGTGCAGTTCCTCCCGCAGGCGCTGCGCGCCTTCCGGCGTGATGTACTTCGAGGCCGGCGCCGCCGGCGGGCGGTATCTCGACACGATGCGTGAACCCCGGGGCCGGACGCCGAAACGTGACCGGCGTCCCATCGGTGGAACGGCGTTTGAGCAACCGCTCACAGCGGCCGCGTCCGGGCGGACCTTAAGCTAGCCGTGCATGGGCATCAAGTACTACACCCATTTCATCGCGCAGCCGGACGGCGCCGCCGAGCACAGCGAGTACCGCGGGATCGTCGAGCTGCTCGGCCGGTTCGATGCGCGCCACAGCGATCGCGACATTGCGCGGGTGCTGGCGCGCAGCTTCGACCTCGAGGAATCCGCGATCCAGATCCTGCAGTGGCAGCGGCTGCACTGAATCCCCTGGCGGGTCTCACTCCCCTTCGGTGAGATCCGCACTTCCCCAACCCCGAGCGAATCTCTCGGGGTTTTTTTTGCCCCGCGGCCTGAATCGGTCGAAATGCTAGACTGACCGCGCATACCGTTTCGGGCATCGCAGCATCGTGTCGAGGAGGCCGTGCATGACGGACCGATCGCGAATGATCCGGCTCGCGCGGCGCCCGTTCGCAGTGCTTGCGCGGCGCGCGTTCGCAGTGCTCGCGCTGGGTGGCCTGCTCGTGGCCGGCGTCGCCGTCGCGACGGTGCCGGTGCCACCGCGGAGCGGCCGGGTGGTCGACCTGACCGGGACCTTGTCCGGTGCGACGGTCGCGCGGGTCGAGCAACGCCTGGCCGCATTCGAGGCCCGCAAGGGCCACCGGATCACGGTGTTGATGGTGCCGACGACGCAGCCCGAGGGCATCGTGCCATTCGGGCTCCGCGTCGCTGCCGCGTGGCAGCTCGACCGCCCGGGCGCCGGCGACGGCGCGATCCTGATCATCGCGAAGAACGACCGCCGGGCCCGCATCGAAGTCGGTGACCGGCTCGCGGGCGTATTGCCGGCCGCGATCGCGAACCGGATCGTGAGCGATACGATCGCCCCGCATTTTCAGGCCGGTGACTTCGACGGTGGCGTCGAGGCCGGGGTCGCGCGGATGATCGCGGTGATCAATGGCGAACCCTTGCCGCCGCCCGATCGGCGCTGGACGGCCGGGCACCACCGCGGGCTGCAGCGACTGCTCCCGCTGCTCCTGGTGCTGGTGTTGGTCGGCGCTTGGGCGCTGGACGCGCTGGTGGGCCGCCTGCTGGGGTCGATCGTGACCGGCGGTCTGGTCGGCGCGCTCGCGTGGGGCTCGAGTCACTGGCTCCTGGTCGGCGTCGGCGCCGGCGTGCTGGCATTCGGCTTCGCGCTGCGGCTCGGCGCGGGATCCGCCGGCGCGAGCGGCGCCGGTGACCCTGGGGACGGCGGCGGCGTCGGCGGCGCCTCGGGGAATTGGGGATGACCGTCGCCCGTTGGATCAGGCCATTGCTCACGCCCCCCTGGCGGATCCGCCTCGCGTTCTCCCAGCGGACGCTCGCGGCGATCGAGGCGGCGATCGCGCGGGTCGAGCCCAGCCATACCGGCCGTATCCGCTTCGCGGTCGAGACGGCGGTGCCGTCGGCGTCCCGGTGGCGTCGGGCGTCGTCCCGGACGCGCGCGCTGGAGGCTTTTTCGTCGCTGCGCGTCTGGGATACGGAACGGAACAACGGCGTGCTGATCTATGTTCTGTGGGCCGAGCGCCGGCTCGAGATCGTCGCGGACCGTGGGTTCGGCCAGCGGGTGCGACCGTCGGAGTGGGAGGCGGTCTGCCGGTTGATCGAGGGGTACTTCCGTGAGGGGCGGTTTCGGGACGGCGCGATCGCCGGAATCGACGCGGTGGGGGCGTTGTTGGCGCGCCATTACCCATCGGCCGAGGCGTCGGCCGGGCGAACGGCGACCGAGCGGCCCGGCCAGCCGGCATTGCTATGACATTGATTTGTTGAGATAATTAATGGTTCTTGAGGGTTTCGTTCGTGTGCAGCTCGCCACAGGTCCATCGATTGCAACGCCACCGCCCATGAATTCGCCGAACAGAGTCGTGTCGCCGCTGAGCCGAGTCCTCGTGATCCTGATCGCGAGTGCGAGCGTGGGAGCCTGTTCGCTGTTTCGGCCGCCGCCTGCGGGAGGTGAGGGTGCCGCCGTCGCGCCGGCCGCGCCCGCCCCGGCGCCCGCCCCGACCTTGCCGACCCCGGTCGCGCTCGACCACTTCGTGCTCAAGGGTCCGTCCGACGACGTCGTCGGCTACGTCCAGCGGACCACGATCGGCCCGCACGACACGTTGTCGGACGTCGCGCGCCGTTTCGACGTCGGTTACGACGAGATCACACTCGCGAATCCCGGCGTCGATCCGTGGCTGCCCGGCGTCGGCCGCGTGGTCGTCGTGCCGACACAGTTCGTGCTGCCGGAGGCGCCGCATCGCGGGGTCGTGATCAATCTCGCGGCAATGCGGATCTTCTATTTTCCGCCGCATCGCCGGGGCCGGCCGCAGATCGTCTATACCCATCCGATCGGCATCGGGCGGGTGGCCTGGAAGACGCCCGAAGGGACGACGCGGATCATCGGCCGGCAGAAGAATCCGGTGTGGATCGTGCCGAAGTCGATCCGCGCGGAGCACGCGAAGGAAGGCGACCCGCTGCCCGCGGTCGTGCCCGCGGGCGACGACAATCCGCTCGGCAAATATCTGTTCCAGCTCGGCTGGCCGGGTTATCTGATCCACGGCACCGACAAGCCCTACGGCGTCGGGATGCGGGTGAGCCACGGGTGCATGCATCTGTACCCGGAGGACATCAAGCAGTTCTTCCACATGATCCCGATCGGCACCAAGGTCACCGTCGTCAATCAGCCGTACGTGTTCGGCTGGCATCACGGTCGCCTGGTCATGGAGGCGTTCCGGCCGCTGAAAGGCTACCGACGGTTGAACTGGACCGCGGAGCGGCGCCAGATGCTGCAGCGTGCGCTGCATACGCCGGCGGGCCGCGCGGCGATCCGGCGCGGCTTGCGGATCGATTGGGGGCGGGTGATCGCGATGGTGCACTCGCCACGGGGCCTGCCGGTCACGATCGGCCAGCACACGCCCGGCGTCGACGCGGTCATCGCGCAGGCGCCGCTCGTCGCCGACACGGTGCCGAAGGGTTCGAACTGGGACGGCGTCGTGCAGCTGTCGATCAGCACCCAGACCTACGATGAGTTGACCGGCGTCGGCGCGCCGCCCAAGAAGGCGCCGCCCCCCGCGGCGACGCCCCCATCGGGACATTGAGTCCACGGCGCGCAGGCGGCATCGCCGCCTTCGCGCTGCTCGTCAGCCCCGCGCTGTCGGCACGTGGCGTCGCGCCGGTCGAGCGCTCCTACGCGAATCTCGACGCGTTCCGGGTCACGCGGGTCGCGCTCGATCTCGACGCCGACTTCGTCGCGCAGCAGCTGCGCGGCACCGCGGTGCTGACGGTGCGCCGGCGGGATCCGTCGGCCAGTCACCTGGTGCTCGACACCCGCGGCTTGCGCATCCTGGAGGTCGCCGAGCTGACGCGGGCGACCTACGGCGCGCCGGAGACGCTCGCGCCGTTCTGGGTCAGCCGGCCGTTTCGGCTCGGCGTCCCGGACCCGACCAACGGCACGGCGCTGATCATCGACGTACCGCGCCGGGATGCGACCCAAGAATCGTTCCGGATCGAATACGAGACCTCGCCCCACGGACCGGGCTTGAACTGGACCACCGCGCGAGCGGGCGGTCACGGCGCACGGGTGTTCTACGCGCTGTCGCAGCCGTACGGCGCGCGCGGCTGGATCCCGTTGCAGGACAGCCCGCGGGCGCGCGTGCGCGTGGTGCTGCACCTGCGGACGCCGTCCGACATGGTCGCGCTGCTCAGCGACGCCGGCGATCCGGGCGCCAAGTCGCCGTTCGCACCGACCTCGAAGCGCACGGCCGAGCACGCGCTGCGCACGCGGCGCGCGCTCGCGCCGTCGCAGCTCGACCTGGTCGTCGGCGATCTGAAATTCGCGCCGATCGACGCGCGCGCGGGCGTCTACGCGGCGGGGTGGACCGCCCACGGTCCGGCGCGCGCATTGCGCGACTATCCGGCGGTGCGCGCGGCCGGCGACCGCTTGCTCGGCGTGAGCGACGGCGCGCGGCGGGATTTCGTGATGATGCCCGCCGCCTTTCCGTTCCGCGCGGTCGCGACGCCGGGTCTCAGCCTGCTGTCGCCGACGCTGTTCGAGCGCACGCGCGATCCGGTGCCGCTCGCGGCGCGGTTGCCGTTCGCGGACGCCGAGGATGCCCTCGAGCCCGCGACCCGTGCCGACGCGTGGATCGGTTGGGCGTTCGCGGCCTACGCGCAGAGCCGCGTCGCGGCCGAACTGGCCGGCGCGCCGAACGCCGCGGCCCTCGACACGCTCGCCTATGTCGAGCAGCGTGCAGCGCTCGCGAACTCGCCACCGCTCGAGCGCCTGTGCGCCGGCCGCGCGGCCGGGCCGGGCGGGTGCGCCGGCGCGGGCCGCCTCGCGCAGGCGAAGGGGCGGCTGTTCTTCGCGACGCTCGCCGCGAGCGTCGGCCGAGCGCGGTTCGACGAGTTCGCGCGGCGCTGGTTCGCGGCTGCCGCGGGGCGGCCGGTCGACACCGCGGGCTTCGAGCACTTCCTCGCGAATCGGTTGATCGATCCGAACCGCCCCTCGGTCCGCCGCGCGGACCTCGACGAGTGGCTGCACGACCCGGGCGTGCCGAGCGCCGTCGCACTGCCCGACGCGGCGCCGCTGCGCGCGGTCGACGCGGTGCGCTCGGCGTGGCTCGCGGGCCGGGTGCGCACCGCGGCGCTCGGCGCGCGCCACTGGTCCGAGCCGCAGTGGCGGTATTTCCTCGAGGGCCTGTCCGCGCAAGTCGGCGCCGCACGGCTCGCGCAGCTCGACGCGGCGTATCGTCCGATGCACGTGCTGCCGCCGCACGCGCAGAGCGCGTGGTTGCGGCTCGCGATCGAGAACCGGTATCCGCGCGGCACCGCGGCCGCGGCCGCGTACCTCGAGGCCGGCGGACGGCTCGATCTGCTCGCGCCGATCTATGCGGCGCTCGCGGCCTCGCCGGCCGACGCCGCGCTCGCGCGGCGGGTGTATTCCCACGCGCGAGCCGGCTATGATCCGCTCGCCGCGGCGCGCATCGGCGCGATCGTCGGTCGGGATCCCGCGGAGCGGACGAAATGATCAGCGAGTGGATGAGAATCATGCTCGACGAGATGGCGCGCAAGAAGGCCGAGGCCGAGGCCGCGCGACTCGAACGAGACCGTCGGCTCGAGGAGCGGCCGCAGCGGCGCGACGAACAGCGGTCGAAGGGATGATCCCGCTCCAGGACGACAGCCGGTCGTCCTCCAGACCCTACGCCACCGTCGGCTTGATCGCGGCGTGTTTCGCGGTCTTCCTGTGGCAATCCTCGCTGGACGCGCCGGCCGCGCGCCGCGCGGTCGATGCCCTCGGCGCGATTCCCGCCGTCGTGTTCGGCGTCGCGCGGCTGCCGTCGGACCTCGTCTGGGTCCCGCGCTACGTGCCGGTCCTCACCTCGATGTTCCTGCACGCGAGCTGGATGCACTTGCTCGGCAACGTGCTCTTCCTGTGGATCTTCGGCGCGTCCGTCGAGGACTACATGGGCCCGCTGCGGTTCCTCGTGTTCTACCTCGGTTGCGGGATCGCGGCGTTCCTCGCGCAAGGCCTGGCGACGCCGGACTCGGCCTATCCGATCATCGGTGCGAGCGGCGCGATCTCCGGCGTCCTCGGCGCGTATTTCGTCACGTTCCCGCGCGCGCGCGTGCTCACCCTCGTGATATTGCCGTTCTTCCTGACGACGATGCGCGTGCCCGCGATGCTGCTGCTGTTGCTCTGGTTCCTCGTGCAACTCGTGAGCCACTTCGCCGGTCACGACGGCGGCGTCGCGTTCCTCGCGCACATCGGCGGGTTCGTCACCGGGATCGCGCTCGCGCCGAGATTCAAGCGCCGCGATGGCGGCCTCCCGGCGTTGTGATAGAGTCCGCCGAGCGCCCACGAGGATCGAGGAACAGGCGATGTCGAGTGACCCGAGTCCACGGCTCGGCGAGGAGCGCAGCCCGCAACCGTCGATCACGCGCCTGCCGACCGGCCGGACCGCCTTCGTCGGCCGCACCTTGCGCGGGCCGGTCGACCAGCCCGTGCGGATCGCGGGCTTCGCGCAGTTCCAGAGCGTGTTCGGCGGCCTGTGGCAACCGAGCCCGCTCGGCTATGCGGTCGAGCAGTTCTTCGACAACGGCGGCCGCGAGGCGATCGTCGTCCGGGTCGCGAACGGCGCGCGCGGCGCGACCGTGACCCTGCCGACCGGCGATGGCCGCCGCCTCGAGCTGCGCGCGCTGCGTCCGGGCACCCGCGAATTCCTGCGGGTCTGCATCGACTACGACAACCTGCCGGCGGGCGACGCCGACGGGTTCAACCTCACCATCCAGCGCGTGCGTGCGCAGGGCTCGCTGCACGTCGAGGATCAGGAAATCCACCGGCGGCTGTCGGTACGCGCGGCCGACGGGCCGCGCTTCGTGACCGCGGCGCTCGCGCGCTCGGCGCTCGTGCGCGTCGTCGGGGCGCCGCCGGACGTGCGGCCGGCGCGCACGATCGACGCCGACAGCGGTCTCGCGACCGGTTGGATCGGCTCGAACGCGGACGGCGACGACGGCGCGCCCTTGACCGATTACGACCTGATCGGCAGCGAAACCGAACGGACCGGCCTGTTCGCGCTCGCCGACGCCGAACCGTTCGACCTGCTGTACGTGCCGCCGCTCGCCCGCGACCGGGACGTCGGGCTCGCGACCTGCCTGGTCGCCGAGCGATTCTGCCGCGGCCGCCGCGCGCTGCTGATCGTCGATCCGCCGCAAGCCTGGCAGACCGCGGACGACGCGATCGAGGGATTCGAGGCCTGGGGATTCCAGAGCGAGAACGCGACGATGTTCTTCCCGCGCGTGCTCGCCTACGACAAGCTGCGCGGGCGCTTCGAGACGTTCGCGCCGGGCGGCGCGGTCGCCGGCATGCTCGCCCGCCGCGACGCGCGGATGCCGCCGTGGGAGGAATCGGAGGAGAGCGTCGAACCGGTGCTCCGGCCGGGTTACAAGCCGGCTTGCCAGGTCACCGAGTCGCAGCGCGTGCGGCTGCGCACCCACGGCGTGAACGCGCTGCTGTCGCTGCGTCCGACGCAGCGCCGGCTGGAGCGGCCGCGCACGCTCGCCGCGGGGAGCGTCGCGGATTTCCGCTACCTCGCGCCGCGCCGGGCGAACTCGTACCTCTTGAACTGCCTCGTGCACGGTACGCGCTGGGCGGCGACCGCCGAACCCGGCCCGGACGCGTTCGCGACGGTCGAAGCGCAGGTGCGCGAATTCCTCGGCGATCTGTATCGCCGCGGCGCGTTCCCGGGCCGCGGACCGGACGAGGCGTACTTCGTCGTCTGCGACGAGAGCCTGAATCCCCGCACCGCCGGGCCGGGGCTGCGGTTCCTCGTGGGACTCGCGGCGGCGCGCGCCGGTGAGTTCCACACCTACCGGATCGCGCAGACGCCGGCCGGCGGCGACGCGCAACCCGTGACCGTGAATCGCTGGCGCGAGGCGCGCTTCAGCCCCGAGCAGATCGAATGGGTCGATCGTCTCGCGAGCCGTCTCGAGGGCTGAGCGCGGTCGCGACCGTCGCAGGGTTCGCACAGGGGATCGAGCCGATGCCGTCGAGCGTACGCACCGTGATCTTCTCGCACGGGAAGGAAAGCGGACCGTGGGGTGAGAAGATCACCGCGATGGCGGCGGTCGTGCGCGAACTCGGCGGCGGCGTCGAGTCCGTCGATTATCGCGGCATCGACGATCCGCGCGCGCGCGTCGCCCGCCTGATCGAGGTCGGCCGCGGCTGCGCCGCGCCGATCGTGCTCGTCGGATCGAGCCTCGGCGGACACGTCTCGGCCGCCGCGGCACGCGCGCTCGGCGCACGCGGACTGTTCCTGCTCGCGCCCGCGTTCTACATGCCCGGCTTCGAGGACCATACGCCGCGGGATTGCGGCTGTCCGGCCGCGATCGTGCACGGCTGGCGCGACGAGATCGTCCCGGTCGACCACAGCATCCGCTGGGCCCGCGAGCATCTCGCCGAGTTGCACCTGCTCGACTCCGATCACCGGCTGCAGGACCGGATCCCCGCGATCGGGCGGCTGCTGCGCGGGTTCCTCGAGTCGCTCGACCCGGGCTGAGGCGTTACCGATTCAGCGTTGCGGGGGCGTCGGCGTCGGCGTCGACTCGGCCGAGTCCTGCGCCTCGCTGCGGGCGATCTCCCGCCAGCTCTCGCCGATCCGCTCGCCGCAGCGGCGGCTCATGGAGCGGTAGCCGGCCGTCAGCGCCGCGATCGACGCGTCGACATAGGTCTTGCCGGCGGGGGACTGGAGGAACGACAGCATGCTGTGCAAATCCGCATCGCTGAGATCGCGATAGTCGTACGCGACGTACCGCTCGAGCGGCACCTGCAGGCTCTGCAGCAATTCGGGCGGCGGCGGCGTCTTCTTGCCGACGCTCGCGCGCGCGTCCTTCAGGTCGAGCCCGTATCCCATCGCCTTGCCGACCGCGAGCGAACGCCCCATCGTCATGTACACCTCGGCCGCGGAATCCGTCGCGCGGGTGACGGTCGCGATCTGGCGAAAGAGCGCCGCGCGCTGCGGAGTCGTCGGCGTGCCGAGCTTGCCGTTCGCGATCGCGTCGGTCGCCGCCGGATCGAGCTTCGCGAGCGCGACGTCGGCGGCGACCATGCGCCGGCCCGCCGGGCTCGCGAGGAACGCGAGCGTCTGGTCGACCGCTGCCGGATCGAGGTGCGCGGCGAACGCGGCGAGCGCGGAGGGTTCGAACACGTCGAGCCGGAACGTGCGCTTCGCCGCCGCGGTGACCGCCGCGAGGCGCGCGGCGTCGAGCTTGCCGTGCGACTCGGACTCGAACATCCGCTGCAACCTCGCCGGCATCCCCGCGAGCGACGCCGCCACCTGCTCCCGCATGCCGGCGGCGAGATAGAGCCGTCCCGCCGCATCGATCGTGACCGCCGGCGGCGCCGCGAGTGCGGTCGCCGTCAGGCCGCATAACAGGAGCAATGACAGGGTCCTGGGCATCGTGATCTCCGGGTGACGCTGGGAGCGGGGCGATTGTACACTCTGCGCTCGGCGGGCTGACCGATCCGAGGAGTGGACGAGCTTGCGTTCTCCGTGGGGCCTCGGCCGGGCCTGGCAATGGCTCGTGCGCAAGAGCCTGGTCGCGTGGGTCAAGGTTGCGGTGAAACCCGATGCCGCGGCCGCGGGGCTCGCAGCGGCCGACCGCCCGGTGTGCTACGTGCTCGAGCGCGACGGCCAGAGCGACCTGGCGGTGCTCGGGCTGGTTTGCGGCCGCAGGAACCTGCCGCGGCCGAGCCGCCGGCTCCTGGTCGGCGGGATTCGCACCGACCACGCGCACTTCGAGCTCGAACGCCGCGTCGGGCTGCTGCGCAGCCGCGTCGACAAGCGCCCGCCCCGCACCCTCGTGCACCTGATGAGCGCGGTCGCGAAGGATCCCGAGTTCGACGTCGATCTCGTGCCCGTCGCGGTCTTCTGGGGGCGCGCGGCCCCGAAGGAATCGAGCTGGTGGCGGCTGCCGTTCACCGAAACCTGGAGCTTGGTCGGACGCGTTCGCCGGATCTTCACGATCCTGTTCAACGGCCGCAACACGCTCCTGCACTTCGGCGAACCGGTGTCGCTGCGCGCGGCGATGCAAGGCGAGCCGCCGAGCGCCGCCACCGCGCGCCGGATCGTGCGGGCGCTGCGCGCGACGCTGCGCGCGCAGCGAACCTCGACGATCGGGCCGGACCTGTCGCACCGACGAACGATCGTCGCACGGGTGCTCGCGGCCCGCGCGGTGCGGAACGCGATCCGCGCCGAGGCGCGCGCGCGCGGCATCCCGCGCCGCGCGGCGATCCTCGCCGCGAAGCGCTGCGCCGACGAGATCGCCGCGAACTACTCCCGGACGTTCATCGGCTTCATGTCGGTGGTGCTCGGCTGGCTGTGGAATCGCCTGTACGACGGCGTCACGTTCCGGCACGTGGAGCGGCTGCAGGAGATCGGCGACGGCGCCGAGATCGTCTACGTGCCCTGCCATCGCAGCCACATGGACTATCTGTTGCTCTCCTACGTGATCTATCACAAGGGGTTCGCGATTCCGCACATCGCGGCCGGCGTGAACCTGAACATGCCCGTCGTCGGCCGCTTCCTGCGCAAGGGCGGCGCGTTCTTCCTGCGGCGCTCGTTCAAGGGCGACGCGCTGTACGCGTCGGTGTTCAAGCAATACCTGGGCCTGATGATGTCGCGCGGACACCCGCTCGAGTATTTCATCGAGGGAGGGCGCAGCCGCACCGGACGACTGCTGCAGCCGCGCACCGGCATGCTGTCGATGACGGTGCAGGGCTATCTGCGCGACCCGCGTCGCCCGGTGGTGTTCGTCCCGGTGTACTTCGGGTACGAGCGCATCGTCGAAGGGGAGACCTACCTCGATGAGCTCGCGGGACGGCCGAAGCGCAAGGAGAGCGTGGCGGGCCTGTTGAAGGCGGTACCGGCGCTGCGGCAACGCTTCGGCGAGGTCCACGTGAACCTGGGCGAACCGATCGCGCTCGACGCCGTGCTGAGCGCCCACGATCCGCGCTGGCGGGAGCGCGCGGCCGGCGACGACGAGCCGCGGTTCGACGGCCTCGGCGCCGCGGTCGGCGACCTCGCGCGGCGCATCGTGACCGGGATCAATGCGGCCGCGGCCGTCACGCCGATCAACCTGGTCGCGACCGCGGTGCTCGCGACGCCGCGCCAGGCGTGCGCGGAGGCCGATCTCGTCGCGCAGCTCGACCTGTATCGGCAGTTGCTGCGCGACGCGCCCTACGGGCCGCTGGTCACGGTGACCGCGGCGAGCGGCGCGCAGATGGTCGCGTACGCGGAAGGATTCGGCTTGCTGCGGCGGCGCCGCCATGCGCTCGGCGACGTCTTGTCGATGACGCCGGATCGGGCGCTGCTCGCGACCTACTATCGCAACAACACCCTGCACCTGCTCGCGATCCCGTCGTTGCTCGCCTGTTGCTTCCTCGGCAACGCGAGCATGCGGACCGCGGACATCCTGCGCCTGCTGTCGCGAATCTATCCGTACATCGCCGCCGAGTTGTTCCTGCGATGGGGCGAGGACGAAGTCGGCGACTACGCACTGCGCGTGCTCGAGGTGCTCGCCGGGCTCGGCTTGCTGAGCGCGACGCCGGGCCGCGACGAGTGGCACCGGCCCCCGCCGGCGACCGCCGAGGCGGTGCGGCTGTCGGGCCTCGCGGCCGCGACGATCCAGACGGTCGAGCGCTACTATCTGGCGATCGCGCTGCTGTTGCGCGCCGGCAGCGGCCGCATCGGCCAGCAGGCGCTCGAGGAGAGTTGCCGCTTGACCGCGCAGCGCATGAGCCTGCTGTACGGCTTCGAGTCGCCGGAATTCTTCGACCAGGCGATGTTCCGCAATTTCCTGGAGTTGCTGCGCCGGCGCGGCGTCGTGCGGGTGGGCGCGGACGGCACGCTGTGCTTCGACGCGGCGCTGAGCGCGGTCGCGGTCGACGCGCAGATCGTGCTGTCCGAGCAGATCCGCCACAGCATCCTGCAGGTCACCTCGGGCTGACCGCGACGCGCGGTCGGGCGCGACTCAGTCCCAGGCGCCGCCGGTGCGGTCGCGCTTGGAGGCGCCGCGCCGCCGCTTCGCCTCGAGCCGCCGCTCCTTCGAGGCGCGGGTCGGCCGGGTTCGCTGGCGCGGCTTCGGCTCGATCCGCGCGCGGTCGACGAGCGCCTCGAGCCGCTCGAGCGCATCGCGGCGGTTGCGCTCCTGGCTGCGCTCGCCGCGCGCGATGATCACGATGCTGCCGTCGTCGGTGAGCCGTCGGCCCGCGAGGCGCTGCAAGCGCCGCTTGACCTCGGGTGGGAGTGTCGTGTTCGCCGCCAGCAGGAACCGCAACTGGGCGGCGCTCGCGACCTTGTTCACGTTCTGTCCGCCCGGCCCGGAGGAGCGGACGAAGGTCCATTCGATGTCGCGCTCCGGGAGCGTCGAGCGGCTCATGCGTTCAGATCGGGGATCAGCTGGCTCTCCAGCCTCGCGATCTGATCCTTCAACATCAGCTTGCGCTTCTTCAGACGCTTCATCTGCAGCTCGTCGACCCGGAAGTCGAGGGTCAGGCGCGAGATCACGTCATCGAGATCGCGGTGCTCGATGCGCAACTGGCGCAAGCGCTCGATGTTCTTGAACAGGTCGGTGTTGACGTTGTCGTCGTCTTCGCTCACGGGCGCTCATCCGTCCTCGTCGCCGCCGATCCCGCGGCTTCGCCACGCCGGGATCAGCCCGTCCGGTAGCTTAGCTAAGCGGCCCAGGGGATTCCACGGCATGCGCGGCCCATGGAAATCCGAACCGACGGTGGCTTCGAGGCCGTGGCGGCGTGCGAGCGCCGCGCAGGCGTCGACGTGATGCGCCGCATTACCGCCGCAGCCGATCTCGAGCGCGCGTCCGCCGGCGGCGACGAAGTCCGCGAGCAATGCGTTGCGCGCGGTCGCCGACAGCGCATAGCGCGTCGGGTGCGCGAGCGAAGCGGTCCCGCCGGCGGCGACGATCCAGCCGACGATTTCGGCGAGCGCGGGCCATTCGGCGGCGACGTGGGCGGCGCGCCCGCGGCCGAGGTGGACCCGGAACGCCGCCCGCGGATCGCGCACGCAGCCGGCTTCCACCAGCGCGTCGGCGAGGTGCGAGCGGGTCGGCAAGCTGGCGCGCGCCTCGACCATCGCGAGCAGGCGGTCCCCGGGCAAACCCTTGTGCGTCAGGCGCTCGCAGATCGCGCGGATCCGATGGCGGCGGCGGTCGAGCTGCGCGGCGACCGCCGCGCGCAGCGCCGGGGCGCCGGGGTCGATCCAGAGCCCGAGCACGTGAATCGACTGGGATCGCCACGCCGCGGAGAATTCGATCCCGGGGACGAGCCGCACCCCGTGCGTGCGCGCCGCCGCGGCCGCCTCCTCGAGGCCGGCGACGGTGTCGTGGTCGGTGAGCGCGAGCGCGCGCAGGCCGACCGCGGCCGCCCGCGCGAGGAGTTCCGCCGGCGGCAAGGCGCCGTCGGAGCAGGTCGAATGGCTGTGCAGATCGATCATCAGCGACACTCTAGGGCATAACGGGTCGTTCCGGCCGGTCCTCGAGGTCGGGGCCTGGATATTTTGGCGGGGCGTCCCCATGTCCGCTGCAGGGCGAATCGTTCTCGTCCGCGGAGGAAGCCTTGAGCATGCCGAACCACCGTCGAACCGATCTCGCGGTGCGGGTCGATCCGATCGAGATGCTGCAATACGTGCAAACGCTGATGGTCGCGCGCGCCGACACCGCCGCCGCCGACGGCTCGGACCCGCTCGCGCGCGGCGCGCCCAGCGATTCGCCCGTCACCCGGGCCGCGCAACTGCGCTGGACCGCGCTCAATCGAGCGTTCGGCGACGCGCGAGTCGATCGGTGGACCAGCCGCCGCAAGGATCAGATCCAGCTGCCGGTCGCACTGATCGCGGCCGCCGGCGTTGCGCCGTTGACGATGGCCGACGAAGAGGTCGTGTTCGACATCCCGGCGTTGCTCGACGCGACCCTGCAGTTCTGCGAGCCGGTGGGCAACGCCTGAGCCGCGCGCGTCAGTTCGGCGGGAGCACCGCCGGGTCGCTGAACGCGAGGAAATCCCCGTTCAGCAAGGTTTCCCGGCAGTTGTAGCGCAGTCGATGGCCGTCCGGCCGCGTCACCTGGCCGCCGGCCGCCTCGAGCACGGCCTGGCCGGCCGCGGTGTCCCACTCGCTCGTCGGGCCGAATCGCGGGTACAAGTCGGCCGCGCCTTCCGCGACGACGCAGAATTTCAAGGAGCTGCCGATCGCCGTCAGTTCGTAACTCGGGAATTTGCCGAGGTAGGCGTCGGTCTGGGGCGTCGAGTGCGAGCGGCTGCCGACGATCCGGATCGGCGCGTGGCGAGGGGCGATGCGGATGCGCGTCTCGGCTTCGCCCACGCGCGCGCGGAAGGCGCCGAGCCCCGCCGCGCCCCAGTAGCTGAGGCCGAGCGCCGGAGCGGCCACGATGCCGAGCACGGGCTCGTGCTCGACGATCAGCGCGACGTTCACCGTGAACTCGCCGTTGCGTTTCACGAATTCGCGCGTGCCGTCGAGCGGATCGACGAGCCAGCATTCGCGCCAACCGCGGCGTTCGGACCAGGGGGCGTGCGAGGCTTCCTCCGACAGGACCGGCACGTCGGGGGTCAGCCGCGTCAGTCCGTCCAGCAGGATGCGTTGCGATTCCAGATCGGCCAGGGTCAGCGGCGTGTCGTCGGCTTTGCGGCGTACCGCGAAATCGCCGTCGTAGACTCGCATGATCGCCGCGCCGGCCGCGGCGACGACCGGCCGCAAGGCAGCAGCGAGCGCGGATAAGTCCCTCATCGTCGCTATGATAACCGCAATGCCGAACGCTGCCCCAGTGGATTGGACGTCGGTCGAGACCGTGTTCCTCGACATGGACGGGACCTTGCTCGACCTCGCGTTCGACGAATGGTTCTGGCGCGAACTGATCCCGCGCCACTACGCGGCTCGGCACGGCCTGACCGAAGCCGCGGCAAGAACCGTGCTCGAGCCGAAATTCCAGGCGGTCGCCGGCACGATGGATTGGTACTGCATCGACCACTGGACGCGCGCGCTCGCGCTCGACGTGCGCGCGCTCAAGCGCGCGCACGTCGACGAGATCCGCTACCTGCCCGGCGCCGAAGAATTCCTGTCCCGGCTGCGCGGTCTCGGCAAGCGCGTCGTGCTGGTGACCAACGCCCACCCGGAGACGCTCGCGATCAAGGACGAACGCGTTGCGCTGACCCGTCACTTCCACGCGGTCTACTCCTCGCACCCGCTCGGCGCGCCGAAGGAGCATCCGCAATTCTGGCCGCGTCTCGGCCGGCTCGAGCCCTTCGACGCGTCGCGTACGCTGTTCGTGGACGATAGCCTGCCGGTGCTCGAGAGCGCCCGCCGTCACGGCATCGGCTGCCTGCGCGCGGTGCGCCGGCCGGACACGCGCCGCGGGCCGAAGGACACCGGCGCGTTCATCGGCGTCGATCGCGTGATCGACTTGCTGTGAACCGCGCTCAGGCGTCGGGCGGGGTCGTCTTGGGCGTCGCGTCGGGCGTCGTGGCGTCGGGATGCTGCGCGCCGCCGCTGCGGCCGCGGCCGCGGCGGCGCCGGCGCCGCCGGGGCGACTCCCCGGTGGCAGG
>JAJYFF010000078.1:0-3496 GCA_021785405.1 Pseudomonadota bacterium
GGCGCGTCGGGTGACTCGCGCAGGCCGCGAGCGCGGCGGCGATGCCCGCGATCGCGGCGAGGCGCTTCAAGCGCCGGCGGCGTCGGTCTCGGCCGGCGCCGCGAGCGCGGCGCCGACCACGCCGGCTTCGGCGCGCAACCGGCCGATCCGGATCGACGCCTCGCACCGCAGTCCCGGCAGGAAGCGATCGGCGTCCTGGGTGATGCCGCCGCAGAGCACGATGACGTCCGGCCACAACAGCGCGTGCAGCGTCGCGAGCACCTGGTTCATCTCCTCGATCCAGGCTTCCCAGGACAGATTGCGTTCGACCTTGATGCGCGGGGCGGCGCGCTCCTCGGCTTCGGCGTCGCCGACCTTCAAGTGGCCGAGTTCGGTGTTCGGTACGAGCACGCCGCGGGTGAACAGCGCGCTGCCGATCCCCGTGCCGAGCGTCAACAGCAGCACGGTGCCGGCGACGTCGTGGGCCGCGCCGAAGCGTTGCTCGCCGAGGCCGGCCGCATCGGCGTCGTTGATCGCGGTGACCGGTCGGCCGAGCCGCGCGGCGGCGGCGCGATCGAGCGCGCGGCCGATCCACGCGCGATTGAGGTGCGCGGCGGTGCGCACGACGCCGTTCACGATCACGCTCGGAAAGGCGATCCCCGCCGGGATCCCGGCGGGCATGGAGGCGGTCGCCGCGGCGATCGCCTCCAGCAGGGTCTCCGGCGAGCCTTGCGCCGGGGTCGGCACGCTGTGCCGGTCGAGACGCTCGCCGGTCGTCACGTCGACGAGCGCGCACTTGATCGAGGAGCCGCCGACGTCGATTCCGATGCGCAAACGCTGCGAAGAGGCTGGCACGGTGTGGGGCTCCGCTGGTCGTGAGTGATTCCGAGACGCCGATCCGCGACGACCTTTATAATAACCCCTAGACTCGCGCCATGACACTCGGCGCGGGAATCCGTGGACGAAGCCGTGGAGGCGCACCTTACTTGGCGAATCGATGAGTACCGCAGTCAGCTTGTTTGCCTCCCGACGCAACGTTGCGCTGCAGCCCGGCATGCTGCACGCCGCCTTGCACGATCGATTGACCCGGGCGCTCGGCAAGTCCGCGGAGACCGCGACCGCGCGCGATCTGTACGACGCGCTGTCGCTCGCGGTCCGCGAGGAACTCGCGTTGCGCTGGCTCGCGACGCAGCGGCGGGTCGCGCGCGCGCACGTGAAACGGGTGTGCTACCTCTCGGTCGAGTTCCTGCCGGGGAATTCCTTGATGAACGCGCTCCACAGCCTCGGCGAGGGCGTGATCGAGGAGGCGCGCGACGCGCTCAACGAGATGAACCACGATCTCGACGAGATCGCCGCGCAGGAGATCGACCCGGGGCTCGGCAACGGCGGGCTCGGGCGCCTCGCCGCGTGCTTCATGGACTCGCTCGCGACGTTGCAGTACCCGGCGGTCGGTTACGGGATCCGCTACGACTACGGGATCTTCACCCAGGTGATCGACGAGGACGGCGCGCAGCGCGAGCTCGCGAGCAGCTGGCTGCGATTGCGCAATCCGTGGGAGACGCCGCGCGGCAACGTCCGCTACACGGTGCGCTTCGGCGGCCGCAGCATCGGCGACCCGGGCGGCGACCCGGGCGACCCGCACCTGTGGGTCGATACGCACGATCTGTACGCGGTCGGCTTCGATCAGCTGATCCCGGGCAATCGCAGCCCGACCGTGAACCACCTGCGCCTGTGGTCCGGGCGCGCGATCCGACCGTTCGACGTCGACGCGTTCAACGACGGCGACTATGCGGCCGCGGTGTACGAGCAGGTCGACGCGAAGAACGTCTCGCGCCTGCTGTATCCGGACGACCGGACCCATCAGGGCAAGGAACTGCGCCTCAAGCAGCAGTACTTCTTCGTCAGCGCGAGCCTGCAGGACATGCTCGCGACGCATCTCGGCGAGGGGCGCGGCCTCGAGACGCTCGCCGACGCGTTCGCGATCCAGCTGAACGACACGCATCCGGCGATCGCGATCCCGGAGATGCTGCGGCTGCTCGTCGACGAGCACGGGATGCGCTGGGCCGACGCGTGGCGGATCAGCCAGGCGCTGTTCTCGTACACGAACCACACGCTGCTGCCGGAAGCGCTCGAGACCTGGCCGGTGTCGATGTTCGAGCGGCTGCTGCCGCGGCACCTCGAGATCATCTACCTGATCAACCGCGACTTCCTCGCGTCGGTTGCCGGGCGCTTTCCGGGCGACCTCGACCGCCAGCGCGCGTTGTCGATCATCACCGAGGACGGCGAGCGGCGCGTGCGGATGGCGCACCTCGCGATCATCGGCAGCCACCGGGTCAACGGCGTCGCGCGGCTGCACGCGGAGTTGATGCGGCGGCGGGTGTTCGCGGGTTTCGCGGAACTCTTCCCCGAGCGTTTCGTGAACGTCACCAACGGCATCGCGGTGCGTCGCTGGCTGAAGCAGTCGAACCCGGGCCTCGCAGCGCTGCTCACCGAGCGGATCGGCTTCGCCTGGGAGAACGACCTGGAGGAACTCGGACGGCTCGCCGGGGCCGCCGAGGATCCGGCGTTCCGCCGCCGCCTGCGCGAGATCAAGCGCGAGAACAAGCAGCGGCTCGCGCACGAACTCGAGCGGCGGATCGGCCTCGTGGTGGACGTCGACTCGCTGTTCGACGTGCACGTGAAGCGGATCCACGAGTACAAGCGGCAGACGCTGAATCTCCTGTACGTGGTCGCGCGCTACCTGCGGATCCTCGACGCGCCGGACGCGCCGATCGTCCCGCGGACCGTGATCTTCGCGGGCAAGGCGGCGCCGGGTTACGCGGTCGCGAAGGCGATCGTGAAACTGATCAACCAGATCGCACGCACGATCAACGAGGACCCGCGGACCGCGGGGAAGCTGCGCGTCGCGTTCGTGCCGGACTACGACGTGTCGCTCGCGCAGCGGATCATCCCGGCCGCGGACCTCTCGCAGCAGATCTCCACCGCGGGGATGGAGGCCTCCGGAACCGGCAACATGAAGCTCGCGCTGAACGGCGCGCTCACGATCGGCACGCTCGACGGCGCGACGATCGAGATCGCCGAGCACGTCGGCGCGGACAACATCTTCATCTTCGGGCTGAACGCCGAGGAGGTCGCCGCGCGGCGCGCGGTCGGCTGGGTGCCGCGCGCGGAGCTCGAGTCGAACGCGGAACTCGCGCGCGTGATCGACGCGATCGGCTCGGGGCGGCTCTCGCCGGGCGGCGTCGAGGCGGCGCGGCGGGTCGTCGACCGGCTGCTCGCGGACGGCGAGCCGTACCTGGTGCTCGCGGATTACGCGGATTACGCGCGTGCGCAGGATCGCGTCGACGAGCTCTATCGACGCGAGGACGAGTGGAGCCGCAAGGCCGCGCTCAACGCGCTCAACATGGGCTACTTCTCGAGCGATCGGAGCGTGCGCGAATATGCCGACGCGATCTGGAACGTGAAGCCGGTGCTATGAGCGGCCGGGTCGCGCGGTGAGCGTCGCCGCGATCAGCGA
>JAJYFF010000078.1:3506-7971 GCA_021785405.1 Pseudomonadota bacterium
TTCCGATCTCAGCGATTTCGACTTGTACCTGTTCGGCGAGGGCAAGCACGAGCGCATCTACGAGAAGCTCGGCGCCCATCCGGGCGAGACCGGCGGGGTCGCGGGCACGCGGTTCGCGGTCTGGGCGCCGAATGCCGAGCGCGTCAGCGTGGTCGGCCCGTTCAACGAGTGGGACGGGCGGCGCCACCCGCTGCGCGCGCGCGGCGTCTCCGGGATCTGGGAGGCGTTCGTCCCGGGCGCCGGCGCGGGCACGATCTACAAGTACGAGATCCGCACGCGCGCCGGCGCGCTGATCCTCAAATCCGACCCGTACGGATTCGCGATGCAATTGCGGCCGGACAACTGTTCGGTCGTCGCCCGGCTCGACGGCCACCGCTGGGCCGACGACGACTGGATGGCGGCCCGCGGGCACGGCGATCCGCGGCGTCGGCCGATCAACGTCTACGAGGTCCACCTCGGGTCGTGGCGGCGCCCGTGGGAGGAGCGCCGGCCGCCGTTCATGAGCTGGCGCGAGGCGACCCTGCAGTTGATCCCGTACGTCACGGATCTCGGCTACACCCACATCGAGCTGATCGGCGTCGCCGAGCATCCGCTCGACGCCTCCTGGGGCTATCAGGTCACCGGCTACTATGCGCCGACCGCGCGCTACGGAGCGCCCGAGGACCTGATGGCATTCGTCGACGCCTGCCACCGCGCGGGGCTCGGCGTGATCCTCGACTGGGTGCCGGGCCACTTCCCGCGCGACGAGCACGGCCTCGCGCGCTTCGACGGCACCGCGCTCTACGAGCACGAGGACGCGCGTCTCGGCGAGCATCCCGAGTGGGGCACGAAGGTGTTCAACTTCGGCCGCCACGAGGTGCGCAATTTCCTGGTCGCGAACGCGCTGTACTGGTTCGACCGCTATCACGTGGACGGCCTGCGCGTCGACGCGGTCGCCTCGATGCTGTACCTCGACTACAGCCGCGAGCCCGGCGCCTGGGTGCCGAACCGCCACGGCGGGCGCGAGAACATCGAGGCGATCGACTTCCTGCGCGAGATGAACGACGCGGTGCACCGCGCGCATTCCGGCGCGCTCACGATCGCAGAGGAGTCGACCGCGTTCCCCGGCGTGTCGCAGCCGCCGTCGCACGGCGGGCTCGGGTTCAACTTCAAGTGGAACATGGGCTGGATGAACGACACGCTGAAGTACGCGGCGCTCGACCCGATCTATCGGCGCCACGAGCATCGGCTGATCACGTTCTCGTTCATGTACGCGTGGAGCGAGAACTTCATCCTGCCGATCTCGCACGACGAAGTGGTGCACGGCAAACGCTCGCTGCTCGACAAGATGCCGGGCGACGAATGGCGCCAGCGCGCGAATTGCCGGCTGTTCCTCGCGTACCAGATCGCGCACCCCGGCAAGAAGCTGCTGTTCATGGGCTCGGAGTTCGGCCAGTGGCGCGAGTGGCGCGACTACGACCAGCTCGACTGGCACCTCGCCGCCGAGCCCGCGCACGCGATGCTCCGCGACTGCGTCCGCGCGCTCAACGAGCTCTACCGTGCGCAGCCGGCGCTGCATGGAAGCGACTGCGACCCCGAGGGCTTTCGCTGGGTGGACCTGCACAACGCCGAGGAGAGCGTGTTCGCGTTCGAGCGGCGCGCGACCGGCGGCGATCCGGGCGGATCGCTCCTGTGCGTGTTCAACGCGACCCCGGTCCCGCGCGATCGCTATCCGCTCGGCGTGCCCTCGCTGGGCGAGTACCGCAAGCTCCTCGACACCGACGACCCGCGCTTCGGCGGCTCGGGTTACGGCCGTCAGACGACGGTCGCGAGCCTGAACGAGGGCTGGCAAGGCTTTCCGTGCACGATCCGCGTCGATTTGCCGCCGCTCGCCGCGACGTTCTTCGCCGGTCCGAACGCGCCGTGAGGCCGGTGCAGGCCGGATTGCCGCGACCCCTCGGCGCGACGTGGACGCACAAGGGCGTCAATTTCGCGCTGCAATCGCGTGACGCGACCCGCGTCGAGATCGCGCTGTACGCGGCGGACGGCACCGAGCGCGAGCGCTTCGCGCTCGCCGAACGCACCGGCGACGTCTGGCACGGACTGCTGTCCTTGGCCGACGCGGGGCCGGGCACCGAGTATGCGTTCTTCGTCGACGGGCCCACGGATCCGGCGAAGGGGCTGCGGTTCGCGCCGACGACGCCGCTCGTCGACCCCTGCGCGCGCGAATTCATCGCCGGCCCGCCGTCGCGCGCGCGGGTGATCGACGGACGCTTCGACTGGAACGGCGACCGATCGCCCGCGGTGCCGTGGCGCGACAGCGTGATCTACGAGCTGCACGTGAAGGGCTTCACCGCGCGCCACCCGGGCGTGCCGGCGCCGCTGCGCGGCAAGTACCTCGGGCTCGCCGAGCCCGCGGTGATCCGGCACCTCACGGGGCTCGGCGTGACCGCGGTCGAGCTGCTGCCGTGCCAGGCGTTCCTCAGCGAGGGGTCGCTCACCGCGCGCGCGCTCGTGAACTACTGGGGGTACAACCCGATCGCGTGGTTCGCGCCGGCGCCGCAGTACGCGGTCGCCGACCCGACGGCCGAGTTCAAGACGATGGTGAAGGCGCTGCACGCGGCCGGCATCGAGGTGATCCTCGACGTGGTGTTCAACCACACGGCCGAGGGCAACGAGCAGGGGCCGACGCTGTCGCTGCGCGGGATCGACAACGGCGCGTACTATCGCCTGGATCCGCAGGACCTGCGGCATTACGAGAACCTCACCGGCTGCGGCAACACCGTGAACTGCGAGGATCCGGTGGTGCGCGCGCTGATCCTCGACTGCCTGCGCTACTGGATCGAGGAGATGCACGTCGACGGCTTCCGCTTCGACCTCGCGACCGTGCTCGCGCGCACCGCGCACGGCTTCGATCCGGCCGCGCCGCTGCTCGCGGCGATGCGCGCCGACCCGGTGCTCGCCTATGCGAAGCTGATCGCCGAACCCTGGGACGTCGGCCCCGGCGGCTATCAGCTCGGCCGCTTCCCGTCCGGCTGGTCGGAGTGGAACGATCGCTACCGGGACGCGATGCGCGGGTTCTGGCGCGCCGATCCGGGGCGGATCGGGGACTTCGCGGAGCGCTTCGCGGGGTCGAGCGACCTGTTCCGGCACGGCGGACGGCGACCGACCGCGAGCGTGAACTTCGTGACCGCGCACGACGGGTTCACGCTCCACGATCTGGTCACGTACAACGAACGGCACAACGAGGCGAACCTCGAACACAACGCGGACGGGCACGCGAACAACCTGAGCTGGAACTGCGGCGTCGAAGGGCCGACCGAGGAGGCGGCGGTGAACGCGCTGCGCGAGCGGCAGATGAAGAATTTCATCGCGACGCTGCTGCTGTCGCAAGGCGTGCCGATGCTGCTCGCCGGGGACGAATTCGCGCGCACGCAGCGCGGCAACAACAACGCGTATTGCCAGGACAACGAGATCGCCTGGGTCGACTGGTCGCAGGCCGCGGCGCGCGCCGATCTCGTCGCCTACGTCGCCGCGCTCGTGCGGATCCGTACGACCCATCGCGAGTTCCGGCGCGACACGTTCTTCAAGGGCACGCCGCAGCGCGCCGGCGGCAAGGACGTCGCGTGGCTGCATCCGGCGGGCCGCGAGATGCAGCAGGCGGACTGGCTGGACCCGGAGCTGCGCACGCTCGGCGCGTGGCTGCGGCGGGGCGGCGAGGGGCCGGGCGGACTCCTCGTGCTCGTCAATGCGAACGCGCTGCCGGTGGACTTCACGCTGCCCGCGGTGGCCTCCGGCCCGTGGCGGCGTCTCGTCGACACCGCGATCCAGCCGTTCGATGCGCCCTGGGACGCCGCGGCCGAGCGCTATCCACTCGCCGCCCGCAGCCTCGCGCTCCTCGAACGATGAGCCGCGAGGAACTCCTCGAGCGGCTCGCGCGCCTGCACGGGATCGGCGAGGGCTATCACGACTATCGCGGCCGGTGGGAGCGTTTCGGCGCCGAGCGGCTCGCGGCGATCCTGCGGACGATGGGCGTCGCGGTCGACGACGAGGCGGCGTTGCACGCGGGCCTCGCGAGCGCCGAGGCGCAGCGCGCGGGCCGGCTCGCACCGGCGCTCGTCGCGACGCCCGCGACGCGCGTCGCGCTCGAGCTCGAGATTCCGGCGGCGCAGTTCGGCGGGGTGCTGCGCTGGGCGCTAGTACGCGAGGATCGCGAGCGGCTCGAAGGCACGGTGTCGACCGCGGATTGCGCGGAGCTCTGGCGCGGCGAGCTCGGTGGGCGTTGGATCACGCGGCGGCGCTTCGAGCTGCCGACCGATCTGCCGGTCGGG
This sequence comes from Pseudomonadota bacterium, assembly GCA_021785405.1. Lineage (GTDB taxonomy): Bacteria > Pseudomonadota > Gammaproteobacteria > Steroidobacterales > Steroidobacteraceae > Bog-1198. Next base: position 7,817 of record JAJYFF010000078.1, read on the forward strand.
TACCACGAGCTCCGGCTCGGCATCGGCGCCGGCGAGTCGCAGCGCGTCGCGTTGATCGTCGCGCCGCCCGCGTGTCATGAGCCGCCGGCGCTCGCCGCGGGCGCGCGGCTGTGGGGCGTCGCGGTCCAGCTGTACGCGCTGCGCTCGCGCGACGA
>JAJYFF010000078.1:7981-9234 GCA_021785405.1 Pseudomonadota bacterium
CATCGGCGACTTCGGCGACCTGGCGACGTTGATCGCGGCGCTCGCGCCGCGTGGCGCCGCGTTCGTCGGCGTGAATCCCTTGCACGCGCTCGCCTCCGCGGACCCGGAACAGGCGAGTCCCTACGGGGCCTCGGACCGGCGCTTCCTCAACGTGCTGTACCTCGCGGTGCAGCGGGTCGCCGAGTTCGCGACGAGCGCCGCGGCGCAGGCGCGCGTCGCGGACCCGCGGTTCCAGGCGCATCTCGCGACGCTGCGCGCGACGCCGCTGGTCGATTACCCCGGCGTCGCCGCGGCGAAGCTCGAGATCCTCGAGATCCTGCACGGCGAATTCCGCGCGCAGTGCGCGCTCGGCGGGCCGCGCGCGGCGGACTACGCGGCGTTCGTCGCGAACGGCGGCGAGGCGCTCGAGCGGCATGCGCGCTTCGAGGCGCTCGACCGGCACTTTCGCCGCCGGTTCGGTACCGCGAGCGGCTGGATGAACTGGCCTGCCGACTATCACGACCCGGCGAGCGCGGCGGTCGAGCGCTTCGCGACGGAGCGGCGCGACGAGGTCGATTTCTTCGTGTACCTGCAGTGGCTCGCCGACGGGCAGCTCGCCGATGCCCAGGCGCTCGCGCGCTCGCTCGGGATGCCGATCGGCGTCTACGGCGATTACGCGGTCGGCGCGAGCGCGGCGGGCGCGGAGGTGTGGTCGGCGCGCGCGCTGTACCGCCTCGGCGCCGAGATCGGCGCGCCGCCCGATCCGCTCGCGCTGAAGGGGCAGGGCTGGGGGATTCCGCCCGCGGATCCGCTCGAGCTGCAGCGCGACGCGCTCGCCGGCTTCGTGCGCGCGATCCGGGCGAACCTGCGCCACTACGGCGCGCTGCGCATCGACCACGTGATGTCGCTCCATCGGCTGTGGTGGGTCCCGTCCGGGGGGTCGCCCGCGGACGGGGCGTACGTGCACTACCCGCTGGCCGCGTTGATGAGCGCGCTCGCACTCGAGAGCGAGCGAGCCGGCTGCCTGGTGATCGGCGAAGACCTCGGCGTCGTGCCCGACGAGATCCGCGACGCGATGGGCCGCTATGGTCTCTATCACTACCAGGTGATGATCTTCGAGAAGGACGGCGGGCGGTTCCGCGGTCCGCAGAGCTACCGGCGGCGCGCGCTCGCGACCGTGACCACCCACGACCTGCCGACGATTCCGGCGTACTGGGAATCGCAGGACATCGCGTTGCGCGAGCGCTTGCGGCTGTATCCGACCGAGGAGATCC
>JAJYFF010000023.1 GCA_021785405.1 Pseudomonadota bacterium
GCCAAACTTCTCCGCCATCACCTTCGTCAGCGCCGCCGTCAGGGTCGTCTTGCCATGGTCCACATGCCCAATCGTCCCCACGTTGACGTGCGGCTTCGTTCGCTCAAACTTCCCCTTCGACACGGCAGATACCTCTCAGGAATTGGGAGTGGATGTGTGGATCACTTGGCTTCAAGAAGCCTTCTTCAAGACGGCTTCGGCGACGTTGCCCGGCACTTCCAGGTACTTCGCGAACTCCATCGTGTAGGTCGCGCGCCCCTGGCTCATCGAGCGCATCGCGGTGGAATACTGGAACATCTCGGCGAGCGGCACCTCGGCGGTGACGACTTTCCCGGAAGGCGAGTCCTCCATGCCGATGATCTGCCCGCGCCGGCGATTGAGGTCGCCGACGATGTCGCCGTAATACTCTTCCGGCGTGACCACCTCGACCTTCATGATCGGCTCGAGCAGCACGGGTTTGGCCTTGCGGACGCCGTCCTTGAAGCCCAGGGACCCGGCGATCTTGAAGGCCATCTCGTTCGAGTCGACGTCGTGGTACGAGCCGTCGAACAGGGTCACGCGGACGTCGACGACCGGGTAGCCCGCGATCACGCCGGTTTGCACCGCCTCCTGCACGCCCTTGTCGACCGCCGGGATGAACTCGCGCGGAACGACGCCGCCGACGATTGCATTGACGAATTCGTAGCCCTTGCCGGCTTCGATGGGCTCGAGACGCAACCACACGTGGCCGTACTGGCCTCGACCACCCGATTGACGGACGAACTTGCCTTCGGCCTCCACTTTCGCGCGGATCGTCTCGCGGTAGGCCACCTGCGGCTTGCCGACGTTCGCCTCGACCTTGAATTCGCGCTTCATGCGGTCGACGATGATCTCGAGATGCAGCTCACCCATCCCCGAGATGATCGTCTGGCCCGACTCCTGATCCGTGTGCACGCGGAACGAAGGGTCTTCCTTCGCGAGGCGTTGCAACGCGAGTCCCATCTTCTCCTGGTCCGCCTTGGTCTTCGGCTCCACGGCGACGGAGATCACGGGTTCGGGGAACTCCATCTTCTCCAGGACGATGACCTTCTCCGGGTCGCACAGCGTGTCCCCGGTCGTCACGTCCTTCAAGCCGACCGCGGCGGCGATGTCGCCGGCCCGCACTTCCTTGATCTCGGATCGGTCGCTCGCGTGCATCTGCAACAGGCGGCCGATCCGCTCGTTGCGGTTCTTGTTCGGCACGTGGACCTGGTCGCCCGAGTTCAGCGTCCCGGAGTACACGCGGAAGAACGTGAGGTTGCCGACGAACGGATCGTTCAGGATCTTGAACGCGAGCGCCGCGAACGGCTCGTCGTCGACGGCGTGGCGCACCAGCGAGTCGCCGCGCTCGCCATGGCCGGTGACCGCGGGCACGTCGGCCGGCGACGGCATGTACTCGACGACGGCGTCGAGCACCGCCTGGACGCCCTTGTTCTTGAACGCCGAGCCGCAGGTCACGAGACAGATCTCGTTCTTCAGCGCCCGGGCGCGCAAGCCGCGCTTGATCTGCTCATCGGTGAGAGCGCCGGTCTCGAGGTACTGGTTGAGCAACTCCTCGTCGCCCTCGGCTGCGGCCTCGATCATCTTCGCGCGCCAGGCCGCGCAATCCTCGCGCATCGACGCCGGGATGTCGCGGTACTCGAATCGCATCCCCTGGGTCTCGTCGTCCCACCAGATCGCCTTCATCTTGATCAGGTCGACGACGCCCTCGAATTTGTCCTCCGCCCCGATCGGCAACTGCACCGGCACGGGATTGCCGCGCAGGCGCGTGCGGATCTGGTCGACGCAGCGCAGGAAATTCGCGCCGGCGCGATCCATCTTGTTCACGAACGCGACCCGCGGCACATGGTACTTGTTCATCTGCCGCCAGACGGTCTCGGACTGCGGTTGCACGCCCGACACCGCGCAGTAGACCGCGATCGCCGAGTCCAGCACCCGGAGGCTCCGTTCGACTTCGATCGTGAAGTCGACGTGTCCCGGCGTATCGATGATGTTGATCCGATGCTCCGGGAACTGCTTGTCCATCCCCTTCCAGAAGCAGGTCGTCGCGGCGGCGGTGATCGTGATCCCGCGCTCCTGTTCCTGCTCCATGTAGTCCATCACGGCCGCGCCATCGTGCACTTCGCCGATCTTGTGCGACACGCCGGTGTAGAAAAGGATACGCTCGGTCGCGGTCGTCTTTCCGGCATCGATGTGCGCGGAAATACCGATGTTCCGATAGCGCTCGATGGGCGTCGTACGTGCCACGATCCTTTCCTGAAAAAATCCGGCGGCCCCGCGGGCCGCCATCGACGAAACTTCGCGAGTCGCGGATCGCGGCGCGCCGCGATCCCGCGCCCGGGCGCGATCGCACCGGGGCGCGGACCGCCTACCAGCGGTAGTGCGCGAACGCCTTGTTGGCTTCCGCCATGCGGTGCGTGTCCTCACGCTTGCGCACTGCGGCGCCGCGGTTCTCGGCCGCCTCCATCAATTCGGCGGCGAGGCGGTGGGACATCGACTTCTCGCTGCGGTCGCCCGCGGCCTCGATCACCCAGCGCATCGCGAGCGTCTGGCGGCGATTCGCACGCACCTCGACGGGGACCTGATAGGTCGCGCCGCCGACGCGCCGCGACTTGACCTCGACGACCGGCTTCACGTTGTCCAGCGCCTGCTGCAGGACGCCGATCGCGTCGCCGCCGGGGCGCCCGGTCTTGTCGCTGATCCGGTCGATCGCGCCATACACGATCTTTTCCGCGACCGACTTCTTGCCGCGTTCCATGACCATGTTGATGAACTTGGCCAACATGTCGTTCCCGAACTTCGGGTCGGGAAGGATCGTGCGATGCGGTGCTGCTGCTCTGCGCGACATACGGATACTCTATCTTTGGATCACTTCTTGGGGCGCTTCGCGCCGTATTTCGAACGGCCCTGGCGTCGATCGTTCACACCGGCGCAATCCAGTGCGCCGCGGACCGTGTGGTATCGAACGCCCGGGAGGTCTTTCACGCGGCCCCCGCGGATCAGCACGACCGAGTGCTCCTGGAGATTGTGCCCCTCGCCGCCGATGTAGCTCGACACCTCGTAGCCGTTCGTCAGGCGCACGCGGCAGACCTTGCGCAGCGCCGAATTCGGCTTCTTCGGCGTCGTCGTGTAGACGCGAGTGCATACGCCGCGCTTCTGCGGCGAGGCCGCGAGTGCCGGAACCTTCGACTTCCACGCCGGTTCTTTGCGCCCGGTGCGGATCAATTGTGTCGTCGTCGCCATAGTTGCCTTGTTGAGGGAATCCCAATGCTTTCGAGGAGCAGTCCCCGCGGGGGCGGCTCCGGTCCGGTGAAACAGCCTGACGCGGGACTTTCAGTTGCCCGGCGACAAAGGCCGGCGATTGTAGGAACGCGCTGCGGCTGTGTCAAGGAGATTGCCGCAATGCAGCGTCAATGAGGCATCCCCGCTCGGTGAGCCGCGGTCCCGCGGGTCGAGGCGCTTCAGGTCTCGTCGGCGCGGGAGGCGCGCCGGCGCGTCCCGCGTCGCGCGACGGCACCCGGCGCCGCACCCGCCTGACGATCCATGTCGCCGCGCAGCTGCGCGGTCGCTCCGGCCGAGAGTGCGCCGAGCCGCTCCTGGATGGTCGCGACCGTCGGCACGGCGCCGCGCGTGTGCGATTCCAGCGCATCGCGCATCGCGCGCAAGTGCTCGGGCGTCGTTCCGCAGCAGCCGCCGATGATTCTCGCGCCCGCGTCGAGCGCGAGGCGCGCGTACTCGGCCATCAACTCCGGCGTCCCGTCGAACCGGATCGCGCCGTCCACGTACTGCGGAATCCCGCAATTCGCCTTCGCGACCAGGATCGCGGACGGGTCCGCCGCCGCGGCGAGGTTCACGATCGACGCGACCAGTTCGGCGGCGCCGACGCCGCAATTGCTGCCGCAGGCCGTCAGCTGGTGCTGGCGGCACAATCCGGCGAGATCCGCCGGCGTGATGCCCATCATCGTCCGTCCGTTCGTATCGAAGCTCAGCGTCGTCACCACCGGCAGCCCCGTGCGCTGGGCACCCTGGATCGCCGCTTCGGTCTCTTCGGTGGAGGACATCGTCTCGATCCACAGGATGTCCGCGCCGCCGCGCGCGAGCGCGGCGGCCTGCTCGGCGAACGACTCCCGGGCCGCGTCCTTCGACAACGGTCCGAGCGGCTCCAGGATCTCGCCCGTCGGGCCCATGCTGCCGCCGACCAGCACGGGGCGCCCGGCCCGATCCGCCTCGGCCCGCGCGAGCTGCGCCGCCGCCTCGTTCAGGGCGGCGACGCGCCCCTCGGCGTGGTGCAGCTTCAGCCGATGCCGCGTGCCGCCGAAACTGTTCGTCAAGATGATGTCCGCGCCCGCCTCGATGAAGCGGCGGTGCAGGTCGCGGACGGTGTCCGGGTGGGTCGTGTTCCACAGCTCCGGCGCATCGCCCGTCGTCAAGCCGCGAGCGAACAAATTGCTGCCCATCGCGCCATCGGCGAGCAGCCACGGCCGTTGCGCGAGCAATGCGGTCAAGCGATCGGTCGTCATCGTTCGAGTCCCGGGTGTCGTGCGTCGCCCGAGCTTAACACGGGGTTCGTCCCCGGGGTCGCGCTCAAGCGCCGGCGACGACTCCGCGGCGTTCGAGCTCGCCGAGGATCGCGATTGCCGCCTCCTCGGCGCTGATCGCGGTGGTGTCGACGCGAATCTCGGGGCGCTCCGGTGCCTCGTACGGCGAATCGATCCCGGTGAAGTTGCGCAACTGTCCCTGCCGCGCCTTCTTGTACAGGCCCTTCACGTCGCGACCCTCCGCGACCGCGAGCGGCGTGTCGATGTAGACCTCGAGGAACTCGCCGTCCGCGAACAACGCACGCGCCATCCGTCGCTCGCTGCTGAACGGCGAGATGAAGGAAACCAGCACGATCAATCCCGCGTCGACCATCAGCTTCGCGACCTCGGCGACCCGGCGGATGTTCTCGACGCGATCGGCGTCCGTGAACCCGAGGTCCTTGTTAAGTCCGTGGCGCACGTTGTCGCCGTCCAGCAGGTAGGTGTGCTGGCCGCGCGCATGCAGGCGTTTCTCGAGCAGGTTCGCGATCGTCGATTTGCCTGCGCCCGACAATCCGGTGAACCAGAGCACGCACGGGTCGTGTCCCTTCAACCGCGCGCGCGCGACCTTGTTCACGTCGAGCGCCTGCCAATGCACGTTCTGCGAGCGCCGCAGCGCGAACCGCAGCATCCCGGCGCCGACCGTCTGATGGGTCATCCGGTCGATCAGGATGAACGCCCCGGTCGTGCGGTTCTCCTCGTACGGGTCGAACGCGATCGATCGATCGAGCTCCAGCTCGCACACCCCGATCTCGTTGATCTCGAGACGCGTGGCCGCGAGGTGCTCGAGCGTGTTCACGTTGATCTTGTACTTCAACGGCATCACGTTCGCCGCGACCGTCTTCGCCGCGATCTTCATCACATAGGATCGCCCGCGCAGCATCGGCTGCTCGTGCATCCACACGACCGTCGCCTCGAACTCGTCGGCGACCGCGGGCGCCGAATCGGGATGCGATAGCACGTCGCCGCGGCTGACGTCGATCTCGTCGCGCAGGCACACCGTGACCGACTGCCCGGCGACCGCGACCGGCAGCTCACGATCGCCGCCGAGTATCCGCGTGACGACGCTCTGCGTGCCGGCGGGACCGACGCGCACGGGATCCCCGACGCGCAGCGCACCGCTCGCGATCAGGCCGGCGAATCCCCGGAAATCCGCGTTCGCGCGATTGACCCATTGCACCGGCAGGCGGAACGGGACGCGCTGCATCCGGTCCGCGTCGACTTCCACCGCCTCGAGGTATTCGAGCAGCGTCGGTCCGCGATACCACGGAGTGCGCGCGCTGCGATCGACGACGTTGTCTCCATTGATCGCGCTGATCGGCAGGCACGCGACGTTCGCGATGCCGATGCGCCGCGCGAATTCGACGTATTCGTCGCGGATCTCCTCGAACCGTCGCTCGGAGAAGTCGACGAGATCCATCTTGTTGATCGCGAGCGCGACGTCGCGGATGCCGAGCAGCGACACGATGAAACTGTGCCGGCGCGTCTGCGTGAGCAGGCCCTTGCGCGCATCGACGAGGATCACCGCCGCGTCGGCGGTCGACGCGCCCGTGACCATGTTCCGCGTGTACTGTTCGTGCCCGGGCGTGTCGGCGACGATGAATTTGCGTTTGTCGGTCGCGAAGAACCGGTACGCGACGTCGATCGTGATGCCCTGCTCCCGCTCGGCCGTGAGGCCGTCGAGCAAGCGCGCGAAATCCAGCGTCTCGTCCCCCGAACCGGCGCGCCGGGACTCGCGCTGCAGGGTTTCCAGATGATCCTCGAACAAGGTCTTCGCGTCGTACAGGAGCCGGCCGATCAGCGAGCTCTTGCCGTCGTCGACGCTGCCGCAGGTGATGAAACGCAGCAGCCGTTTGCGTTGCTGCGACTCGAGGTACTCACGGACCTCCTGCGGGATCGCGTCGGATTCGCCGGCCATCAGAAATAACCCTCTTGTTTCTTCTTCTCCATCGAGGACGCGGAATCCTGGTCGATCAGCCGTCCCTGCCGCTCCGAGGTGCGCGCGAGCAGCATCTCGCGAATCACCGCGGGCAGCGTGTCGGCGTCGCTCTCGACCGCGCCGGTCAGCGGATAGCACCCGAGGGTCCGGAAGCGCACGCGCCGCAGCTGCGGCCGCTCGCCCGGCGCCAGCGGCATCCGGTCGTCGTCCACCACGATCAACGCCCCATCGCGTTCGACGACCGGACGTTCCGCCGCGAAGTAGAGCGGGACGATCGGGATGTTCTCGAGATGAATGTACTGCCACACGTCGAGTTCGGTCCAATTCGACAGCGGGAACACCCGGAAGGACTCGCCGCGATGCTTGCGTGCGTTGTACAGGTTCCAGAGCTCCGGCCGCTGGTTCTTCGGATCCCAGTGGTGCTGCGCGTTGCGGAAGGAGAAGATCCGCTCCTTCGCGCGCGATTTCTCCTCGTCGCGGCGCGCGCCGCCGAACGCCGCGTCGAAGCCGAATTCGTCGAGTGCTCGCCGCAGCCCCTGCGTCTTCCACACGTCGGTGTGCACGGAAGACCCGTGCGTGAACGGATTGATCCCGAGTTCGATCGCTTCCGGGTTCCGGTAGACGCGCAACTCGATCCCCGGCGTCCGCGCGACCTGGTCGCGCATCGCGTACATCTCGCGAAACTTCCACGTCGTGTCGACGTGCAGCAGGGGGAACGGCAGCGGCGCCGGATGGAACGCCTTGCGGGCTAGGTGCAGCATCACGGAGCTGTCCTTGCCGATCGAGTAGAGCATCACCGGGTTGTCGGTCTCGGCGACGACTTCCCGCATCACGTGGATGCTCTCGGCTTCGAGCCGTTGCAGATGGGTCAGGTGGTGCATGAAATACCGGCGTGAGGTCGACCCGGGCAGTATAAACGGACCACCCGACCTCGCGTCCAGCGAACCGGTTCGCAGTTTAGCGTCGCACCCGCTGCTCGCGCCGCCGGCCGATCTCGACGATGTCGAGGAGCGTGCCGATCTCGTCCGCGAGATGGCGCAGCATGTCGTCGAGCGTGACGATGCCGACCGCCGCGCCGCGCCCGTCGACGACCGGGATCCGCCGGACGCCCTGCACCCGCATCCGCTCGATCACGTCGGCGGTATCCTCGGACTCGGTCGCGATGACCACCGGATGGCGGATCAACGCCCCGACGGTCGTGACGGCCGGATCGAGTCCCGGCGCGAGCACCTCGATCGCGAGGTCGCGGTCGGTCACCACGCCGAGCGGGATCCGCTCCGCCTCCGGATCGGCGACCACGACCAGGTCGCCGACGTGGTGGTGGCGCATCAGTCGCGCGGCCTCGATCACCGTCGTCGCGGCTCCGCAGCAGGCGACGTCCATCGTGCACACGTCCTTCAACAGCATCGTCGAACCTCCGGTGACGCCCTTTATCTCGCCAGGATCCGCGCCAACTCGAGCAGCCGAACGTCGGCGGGGCGCGTCCTGCCCGCGACTTCGCCGAGCGGCGTCTCGGTCGGCCGGCCATCACGCAGACCGATCAGCCGTCCGAAGCGTCGACCGACCGCCGCGTCGACCGCCGCGGCCCCGAGCGTCGTCCCGAGCATGCGGTCGTACACGCCGGGGGCCCCGCCCCGCTGGACGTGACCGAGCTTCGTCAATCGCATCTCGAAACCCAGCCGCTCGCGATGCGCGCGGAAATAGGTCATCAGCGCGTCGCCGTCGTGCTGGGCGCCCTCCGCGACGACGGCAATCGCATGGCTCTTGCCCCGGGCGTAGGCCGCCTGCAATTCCTCCGCGACCGTCGCCGGATCGGTGGCCTGCTCCGGCACCACGATCGCTTCGGCACCGCCGGCGAGCCCGGCGGTCAACGCGAGATACCCGCAGTCTCTTCCCATCACTTCGACGAGGAATGCGCGCCGCATCGACGCGGCGGTGACGCGCAGGCGGTCGATCGATTGCAGCGCGACGTCGACCGCGGTGGTCGCGCCGATCGTCACGTCGGCGCCGTACAGATCGTTGTCGATCGTCGAGGCGACCCCGATCACCGGCGCCCCCTGCCGTGCGAGTTCGTGCGCGCCGGTCTGCGAACCGTTCCCGCCGATCACGATCAAGGCCGCGACCCCCGCGGCCTCGAGCGACCGCAGCGCCTGCGCGCGTCCCGCCGCCGAGCGCAAGGTTTCGCAGCGCGTCGTGCCGAGCATCGTGCCGCCGAGGTGCATCACCCCGCCGACGTCCCGCGGTCCGAGCGGCCGCCAGTCGCCGGCGATCAAGCCGGTGTAGCCGTGCCGAAAGCCGGCGACCTCGAAGCCCGCGGCGATCGCGCTGCGGACCGCGGCGCGGATCGCCGCGTTCATCCCGGGCGCATCACCGCCGCTGGTCAATACGCCGATTCGCGCCATCGGTGCGCCTGTGGCGCCGCGACCGTCGCCGGTCGGCGGGAATGCGACGTGGACCTTGTGGACATCGAGGCGATCCTAGCAGGAACGCGCCGCGCTCGGCGCTCGACGCAGATTAATCTCGACGGCGCGATCGGCGCATGCGGAGGGCCCGTGACGCGCTACGTAATCGCCGCAGGTCGCGCGTCGCGCCGCCGCCGCGTCGTCGAGCAGGCGCGCGAGGATCTCCGTCACCTCGAACACCGCGACGTTGCGGATCTTCGCGATCCGGGCTCGGAACTCGTCGATCCGGTCGATCGTCGCGTCGACCGCGGCGCGGACCGACCGGAACGAGTCGAGCACGACGCCGACCTCGTGCTCCTCGATCCACTCGGTGTTGTAGCGCTCCTGAGGCATCGTCCACGCGTTACGGGCGACGATCACCGGCAGACCGGCCTGCAAGGCTTCGCTGATGCTGCCGGGACCGGGCTTGCCGATGAAATAGTCCGCGACGCGCATCAGATCGCGGATACGCGGCGTGAAGCCGACGACGACCCGTGGCGCGGTCGCATGCATCGCGCGCAGCCGCGCGGCGAGCGCGGCGTTGTGGCCGCAGACGAGCACGAGTTGCCGATCGCGCAAGCGCGCAGCGACCACGCGCATCGCGCGCGAGCCGTGGCCTCCGAACATCACGAATCCGGTGGGTCGGGTCGGATCGAGGCCGAGTTCGCGCATCGCCGCGTCGCGGTCGAACGGCACCGCACGGTAGAACTCCGGTCGGACGATCATCCCGCTGGTCGCGTGCAGACGCCGGGGATCGCAGCCGGCCGCGCGCGCCTGCTCGACCGCGCGCGCGGTGCCGCAGATCAGCTGCTGCGAGGTTCCCGGCTCGATCCAGAAATTCGGGGGGAAGTCCGCGAAATCGGTGAGCACCGTCGCGTACGTGGCACCGGGCCGAGCCCGTGCGAGCGCGTCGTGCATCGCCCGGTTGAAGTTCGGGATCAGCGAGACCACGAGATCGGGCCGGGTCGCCCGCCAGTGCGCCGTCAGCCGCGCGACCAGCGCGTCGTGACACAGGCGGATCAACGCCTGGAGCACGCGCAGCTCGCGACCGAGCCCGATCGTCCAGCCGCTCGCGAGTCTCGCGTTGTAGTATCCCTCCGGCTTCATCCCGGTCATGCGCTCGAACGTGCCGTTCGGATCGAGGATCTCGAACAGATTCACGAGGCGCACGTTCCATGGCCGGCGTTGGCGGCGGATCGTCTCCTCGAGCGCGCGCGCGGCGGCCAGGTGGCCGCCCCCCGCGTTGAAATACACCAGATCGATCGTCGCCATCGACTCACCTCGGCACGCTCGCGCCGGGTCGCGGCGCCTCGCGCGAGTGTGCGCGCCGAGCTTTACGAAACGATGACCAGCGCGCCGGACGGGTCCTCCCGTGGCAAGGCCGCGTGGCGCGCGGGATCAGCGCGGGTCGCGCGGCCGGCCGCGGTAGACGACGCCGACGCAGGGATTCGCGCCCAGCGCGTAACACAGCTCCGCCGGTCGATCGATCGCCCACAGCGCGAAGTCGGCGCGCTTGCCGACCTCGAGCGTGCCCCGATCGTGCGCGACGCCGAGCGCGCGAGCGGCGTTCGCGGTGGCGCCGCGCAACGCCTCGTCGGGCGTCAAGCCGAAAGCGGTGCACGCCATCGCGAGCGCGAGCAGGATCGAGGTGCAAGGCGACGTGCCGGGGTTGCAATCGGTCGCGACCGCGATCCGCACCCCGGCGGCGCGCAGCGCATCGACCGGCGGCGGATCGCGCTGGCGCAGCGTGAAATACGCGCATGGCAGCAGCACCGCGACCGTGCCGGCGGCCGCCAGCGCGCGCACGCCATCCGCGCCGACGTACTCGAGGTGATCGGCGGACAGCGCGCCATAGCGCGCGGCGAGCTCCGCGGCGCCGAGATCGCTCAGCTGCCCGGCGTGCACGTGGATCGGCAGCCCCACCCGGCGCGCGGCCGCCAGGAATCGCTCCGTTTCGGCGAGCGTGAACGCGATGGACTCGCAGAAGGCGTCGACCGCGTCGGCGAGGCCGCTCGCGGCGATTCGCGCGAGCCACTCGCCGCTCGCGGCGTCGACGTACGCGCCGCGGTTCGCGCGGTACTCCGCGGGCAATGCGTGCAATCCCAGATAGGTGGTGCGGACCGACACGGGCCAATCGCGCGCGATATCGCGCGCGACGACGAGCATCCGTCGCTCGGTGGCTTCGTCGAGGCCGTAGCCGGACTTGATTTCGATCGTCGTGACGCCTTCGGCGAGCAGTCGGCGAATCCGGCCGAGCGCGCTGGCGCGCAACGCATCGTCCGATGCGCCGCGCGTCGCGCGCACGGTCGACTGGATGCCGCCCCCGGCGCGGGCGATGTCCTCGTAGCTCGCGCCGCGCAGACGCTGCTCGAATTCCGCGACCCGGTTCCCGCCGTAGACGATGTGGCTATGGCAATCGATCAGGCCTGGCGTGATCCACAGGCCGTTCGCGTCGTGGATCGGCACCCCGGCCCGGGACGCGATCCGCGTCGCGTCCGCGGCCGCACCGATCCAGGCGATCGATTCGCCCTTGACCGCGATCGCCGCGTTCGGGACGATCCCGGAGCCGTCGTCGCCGGGCGCCATCGTCGCCAGGTGGGCGTTGATCCATACGCGATCCCAACCGCCGTCGTGCATGCCGTCTCCGCCGCCCCGCTGCGCCGATCCGATTGCCGTTCGCGGGATGATACGGCAAGCTAGGTTACCTATACAGGTATAGTCAGCAGCGGCGGAGTGGGGCCAACGATGCGACGACGGTTCCGATTGGATTGGGCCTTGCTGCCCGAGGGCTGGGCGCGCGACGTCATCGTGACGGTATCCCCCGCGGGTACGATCGAGGCCGTGGCCGTGGCCGCGGCGGCGGCGGGCCGCGCCGACACGGACGCGGAGCGCACCGACACCGACGCGGAGCGCGTCGCCGGCTACGTCGTGCCCGGGATGCCGAACGCGCACAGCCACGCGTTCCAGCGCGCGCTCGCGGGTCGGGCCGAGGCGCGGGCCGCGGCTCGCGACAGCTTCTGGACCTGGCGGCGCGCGATGTACGCGATCGCGAACCAGGTCGACGCCGCCGACCTGCGCGCGATCGCGACGCTGCTGTTCGTCGAGATGCTCGAGGCCGGTTACACGAGTGTCGCCGAGTTCCACTACCTGCACCGCACCCGTGACGACGAATCGGACTTCGCGCCCGACGCAACGCCCGCGACCTGGGAAGCGATCCGCTCGGCGGCTCGCGACGCGGGCATCGGTCTGACGCTGCTGCCGACCCTGTACCAGGCCGCGGACTTCCGTGGCGTGCCGCTCCGCCCGGACCAGCGCCGTTTCCAGACGACGACCGCGCAGTTCCTCGACGCGATCGAGCGGCGATTGGCCGCGGACCGCGCGGCGGACTCGCCGACGCTGCGCACCGGCGCGGCGTTCCACAGCCTCCGGGCGGTGTCGATCGAGACGATCCGCGAGGCCACGGCGCAACTGCGCGCGCAGGATCCGAGCCTGCCGATCCACATCCACGTCGCCGAGCAAGGGCGCGAGGTGCGCGCGTGCGAGCGCGCGACCGGGGCGCGGCCGATCGAATGGCTGTTGCGCGCGGGGGTCGTCGACGATCGCTGGTGTCTCGTGCACTGCACCCACGCGACCCGCGCGGAGCTCGCCGCGGTCGCCGCGGTCGGCGCCACGATCTGCGTGTCGATCAGCACCGAAGCGAACCTCGGCGACGGGTTCTTCGACGCCGTCACGTTCCGCGGCGCGAGCGGCCACCTCGCGATCGGCTCCGACAGCCAGTCGACCGTCGATCCGGCGGAGGAACTGCGGTGGCTCGAATACCAGCAGCGCCTGCGGCGACGCCGCCGCAACGTGCTCGCGACGACCGCGGAGCCGCACGTCGGCACCGGGTTGTGGCGCGCGGCCGCGCACGCCGGCGCGCGGGCGCTCGGGCAAGCGATCGGCACGCTCGCGGTCGGGCGTCGCGCGGACTGGCTCGCGCTCGATCCGACGCACCCGGCGCTCGTCGGCGCCGCGCCAGCGGAGGCGCTCGACCACGTGGTGTTCGCCGGCGGCCGGCACGCGATCCGCGACGTCTACGTCGCCGGCCGTCGCGTCGTCGCCGCGCACCGGCACCCCCTGCGGGCGGCCGCGGAGGAGCGCTACCGCGAGGTCATGGGGCGCCTGACCGCCCGCTGAAGGGGCGCCGGAGCCGGGGATCGCCCGGGGGTTGACCATACCTGTCTATACAGGATAAGCTGATCCCATGTCCAAGCCCGCCGCCGCGGTCGCCCCGCTCTATCTCAGAGTCAAGCGCCACATCCTCGCGAACATCGACTCGGGGAAATGGGCGCCGTCGCAACGCGTGCCCTCCGAGAACGAGCTGGTGAAATCCTTCGGCGTGTCGCGCATGACCGCCAATCGGGCGTTGCGCGAACTGAGCGACGCAGGCGTGCTGGTGCGCGTCGCCGGCGTCGGCAGCTTCGTCGCCGAACCTCAGGCCCGCGCACACCCGCTCGAGATCCGCAGCATCGCCGACGAGATCCGCGAGCGCGGCTCGGTGTACCAGGTCGAAGTCGTCGCGCGCGAGCGCGTGCGCGCGGTCGGCAACCTCGCCGAGGACTTTCGCGTCGCCCCGCGCACCGAGCTCTACTACTCGTCGCTGGTGCACTTCGAGAACGGGCGCCCGGTACAGCTCGAGGACCGGTACGTGCTCGCGACCCTCGCACCGGATTACCTGAGCGTCGACTTCACCCGGGTGACGCCGCACGACTATTTGATCGAGGTGGCGCCGCTGCAGGAAGCCGAGCACGTGCTGCGCGCGGTGCTGCCGGACGCGAGGACCGCGCGCTGGCTCGCGATGAAGCGCACCGAGCCGTGCCTGCTGGTGATTCGCCGCACCTGGTCGGGGAACGCGATCGCGTCGGTCGCGAGACTCCACCATCCCGGCTCCCGTTACGAACTGTCCGGACGATTTCGTCCCTAGAGGTGACCACTCCATGCGCACACCACCCCCTTCCCGCGTGATCCGCGCACCGCGCGGCACCGCGCTCTCGGCACGCGGCTGGACCACCGAGGCGCCGCTGCGGATGCTGATGAACAATCTCGACCCGGAAGTCGCCGAGAACCCGGCCGAGCTCGTCGTGTACGGCGGAATCGGCCGCGCCGCGCGCAACTGGGACTGTTACGACCGCATCGTCGAGACGCTCCGCGAGCTGCGCGAGGACGAGACGCTGCTGATCCAGTCGGGCAAGCCCGTCGGCGTGTTCCCGACCCACGCCGATGCCCCGCGGGTGCTGATCGCGAACTCGAACCTGGTGCCGCATTGGGCGACCTGGGAACACTTCAACGAACTCGACCGGCGCGGACTGATGATGTTCGGGCAGATGACCGCGGGTTCGTGGATCTACATCGGCAGCCAGGGCATCGTGCAAGGAACCTACGAAACCTTCGTCGAGATGGGTCGCCGGCATTTCGGCGGCAATTTGGCCGGCAAGTGGATCCTGACCGCGGGTCTGGGCGGAATGGGGGGCGCGCAGCCGCTGGCGGCGACGATGGCGGGCGCGAGCCTGCTCGCGGTCGAATGTCGCCCGGAGCGCATCGCGAAACGGCTCGAGACCGGCTACGTCGACCTCGAGGCGCGCTCGCTCGACGAGGCGCTCGCGCGGCTGGAGGAGGCCCGCCGGACCGGCCGTGCCGTGTCGATCGCGTTGCTCGGCAACGTCGTCGACGTGCTCGGGACGCTCCTCGAGCGCGGGATCCGTCCGGACGCCCTCACCGATCAAACCTCCGCGCACGATCCGGTGAACGGCTATCTGCCCCAGGGCTGGCGTGTCGAGGACTGGGACCGCCGTCGCGTCGAGGACCCGGCCGGGACCGCCGCGGCGGCCAAGCGCTCGATGGCGACCCACGTCGGCTACCTGCTGCGCTATCGCGCGATGGGTCTGCCGGTGTTCGACTACGGCAACAACCTCCGCCAAGGCGCGCACGACGAAGGCGTGGAACGGGCGTTCGACATTCCCGGGTTCGTGCCGGAATACATTCGACCGCTGTTCTGCCGCGGGATCGGTCCGTTCCGCTGGGCGGCGCTGTCCGGCGACCCGGAGGACATCTACCGCACCGATGCGAAGGTGAAGGAGCTGATACCGGACGATGCGCACCTGCACCATTGGCTCGACATGGCGCGCTCGCGGATCCAGTTCCAGGGCCTGCCGGCGCGGATCTGCTGGGTCGGTCTCGGCCAACGGCACCGGCTCGGACTCGCGTTCAACGAAATGGTCGCGCGCGGCGAGCTGAAGGCGCCCGTGGTGATCGGCCGCGACCACCTGGACTCCGGCTCGGTCGCCAGTCCGAACCGCGAGACCGAGGCGATGCGCGACGGATCCGACGCCGTTTCCGACTGGCCGCTGTTGAATGCGTTGCTGAACACCGCGAGCGGCGCGACCTGGGTGTCGATCCACCACGGCGGCGGCGTCGGCATGGGGTATTCGCAGCATGCGGGCGTCGTGATCGTGTGCGACGGCACCCCGGCGGCGGCGCGGCGGATCGCGCGCGTGCTGTGGAACGATCCGGCGACGGGCGTGATGCGCCACGCGGACGCGGGATACGAGACCGCGATCGAGTGCGCTCGCGAGCAGGGGTTGAACCTGCCGATGATCGGTCGGTCGCGATGACCGGCACGACAACGCCGCTGGACCTGCGCGCGGGGGAGATGCGCCTTGCCGATCTGCGCCGGGTCCATCGCGGCCCGGTCGGGTTGCGCCTGCACGGCGTCGATCTCGAGCGCATCGACGCGTCCGCGGCGCTCGTCGACCGCGTGGTCGCGCGCGGCGACGCGGTCTACGGGATCAACACGGGTTTCGGGCTGCTCGCGCAGACGCGGATCCCGGACGATCAGCTGGAACTCCTGCAGCGAAATCTGCTGCTCTCGCACGCCGCCGGGATCGGCGACGATCTGCCCGACGAGGTCGTGCGACTCGCGCTCGCGCTGAAGGTCAATGCGCTCGCGCGGGGTCACTCGGGCGTCAGCCGCTCACTGGTGGACGCGCTGATCGCGCTGTTGCGCCACGACGTGCTGCCGCGGGTTCCGGCGCAGGGTTCGGTCGGGGCGTCGGGCGACCTCGCGCCGCTCGCCCACCTCAGTGCGCTGCTGCTCGGCATCGGCGAGGCGCGGGTCGACGGTCGGATCGTCCCGGCGGTCGACGCCTTGCGCCGCGCGGGGCTCGAGCCGCTGCGCTTGCGTGCGAAGGAAGGACTCGCGCTGATCAACGGCACCCAGGTGTCGACCGCGCTCGCGCTGCACGCGCTGTTCGGCTGCGAGGACCTGTTCGCCGCCGCGGTCGTCGCCGGCGCGATGTCGGTCGACGCGCTCAAAGGGAGCGATGCGCCGTTCGATCCGCGGATCCACGCGTTGCGCGGTCAAACCGGCCAAATCGACGTCGCCGCGCACTATCGCCGTCTGCTCGCCGGCAGCGCGATCCGCGCGTCGCACGTCGACTGCGCTCGCGTCCAGGACCCGTATTCGTTCCGCTGCCAGCCGCAGGTGATGGGGGCTTGCCTCGACTTGATCCGGCACGCCGCGCAGACGCTCGTGATCGAGGCGAACGCGGTCACCGACAATCCGCTGCTGTTCAGCGAGGACGAGGCGGCGCTCTCCGGCGGCAACTTCCACGCCGAGCCGGTCGCCTTCGCGGCCGACACGCTCGCGCTCGCGATCGCCGAGATCGGCAGCCTCGCGGAGCGGCGAATCGCGGTCCTCGTGGATCCGAAGATGAGCGGGCTGCCCCCGTTCCTCGTCGAGCACAGCGGCTTGAACAGCGGCTTCATGATCGCGCAAGTGACCGCCGCGGCCTTGGTCGCGGAGAACAAGACGATCGCCGCGCCGTGCAGCGTCGACTCCATCCCGACCTCCGCGAACCAGGAAGACCACGTGAGCATGGCGACCCACGGCGCACGGCGCCTGTCGCGGATGATCGACAACGCCACCGCGGTGATCGGCGTCGAACTGCTCGCGGCGGCGCAAGGGGTCGACTTCCATCGACCTGCACGCTCCTCGCCGCCGCTCGAGACGGTGCACGCGGAGTTGCGGGCGCGCGTGCCCTTCTACTCGGAGGATCGCTACTTCTCGCCCGACCTGCACGCCGCCCGGGACTGGGTCCGCAGCGGCCGGTTCCGCGAGCTCGTCGTCGACCTGCTGCCGTCGGTCGCCGCCCGATGACGGAGGAGCACGCCGGGGGCGAGCCGCTGTTCGAGGCGATCGAGGGACGCGCGCCGCTCGTCGTCAGCGTTCCGCACGCGGGTACGCACCTGCCGCCGGCGATCGCGGCACGCTTGACGCCGGCCGCGCGCGCGCTGCCCGACACCGATTGGTACGTTCCGCGACTCTATGAGTTCTGCGAGTCGCTCGGCGCCACGATGATCGTCGCGACCCACTCGCGTTACGTGGTCGACCTGAACCGACCGCCGGACGGCGCGCCGCTCTACCCGGGGATGCGCGAGACCGCGGTGTGCCCGGTCGAGACCTTCGACGGGCGGCCGCTGTACGCATCCGGCGAGGAGCCCACCGCGACGCAGATCGACGCGCGGATTCGCCGGTACTGGCAGCCCTTCCACGATCGCCTCACCGCGATGGTCGACGCGACGCTCGCGCGCCACGGGCGGTGCCTGCTCTGGGATGCGCACTCGATCCGCTCCACGGTCCCAGCGCTGTTCGACGGCCGCCTGCCGGATCTGAACGTCGGCACCGCCGACGGCCGCAGTTGCCTGGCCGACACGGCACGAATGATCGACGCGCAGCTGCAAGGTCAACGGCGCTACACCCACGTGATCGACGGCCGGTTCAAAGGCGGCTACATCACCCGCCACTATGGTCAGCCAGCGACGAGCGTCGAGGCCGTGCAGCTCGAGATCGCGCAGTCGGCCTACCTTCGCGACGAGACCCGGCCCGCGTTCGAGCCGGCGGTCGCGGCGCCCTTGATCGAGCGGCTCCGCACCCTGCTCGCGGCGCTCCTCGCCGCGCGCGCCGCTTGAGGAGCAAGCGATGTCCGACTATGTCTTGATCCACGGCGCGTGGCACGGGGGCTGGTGCTGGTATCGCGTCCAGGCGGCGCTCGAGCGCGGCGGCCACCGGGTCGATGCGCCGGATCTCGCGTCGCTCGGCCGGGACCGCACGCCGCCGGAGGCGGTGTCACTCGCGCTGTGGGCCGATCAGATCGCCGCGCGGATCGCGGAGCGGCCGGAGCCGGTGATCCTCGTCGGCCACAGCCTCGGCGGCGCCGTGCTGTCCGAAGTCGCCGAGCGCGTCCCGGAGCGCATCCGAACCCTCGTCTACCTCGCCGCCTACTTGCTCGAGGACGGTCGGTCGGTCCGCGAGGAAGCGGCGCTCGACGAGGACTCGCGGATCGGCGCCGCGATGGTGATCGCCGCCGACCGCCGGACTGCGTCACTGCGCACGGACGTGATACGCGACGCGTTGTACGGGGAGTGCAGCGACGAAGACTTCGCGCTCGCGCGCGCGTTGCTCGTGCCACAGCCGCTCGCACCGTTCGCAACGCCGGTGCGGGTGAGCGCGGCGAGATTCGGCCGCGTGCCGCGGGTCTACGTCGAGTGCACTCGGGACCGGACGATCGGTTTGCGCGCACAGCGACGCATGCAAGCGGCGACGCCATGCGCCGCTCGACGGAGCCTGGAGAGCGATCATTGCCCGTTCTTCAGCCACCCGACGGAATTGGCGGGCTGGTTGGCCGAGCTCTGAGTCGCGCGCACCGGCGCGCCGGCGAACCGCTGGTCGGTCGCCCGCGGCCGTGATATGGTCCGGGCCATCGTGGTGCAACGACTCCGCAAGCGAATTGGGACGCGTGCGTGCGTGGCGGGCTTCCTCGCGATCGCCGCCATCGCGAGCGCCACCATCGCGAGCGCCGCCGCCGGATCCGCCCCGGTCGGCGCCCCGGCCGACGGCGAATGGCCGATGCCGGCCGGCGACTACGCGGCGACACGCTACAGCCCGCTCGATCAAATCGACCCCGCGAACGCGCCGCGCCTGCATCCGGTGTGGAGTTTCTCGACCGGAGTGCTCGGCGGACACGAAGGCCAGCCGCTGGTGGTCGGCGACACGATGTTCGTGGTCACCCCGTGGCCGAACGTGCTCTACGCGTTCGACTTGAGCCGCGCCGGCTATCCGCTGAAGTGGAAGTACCGGCCGAACGTGTCCCGCGCGGCGATCGGCGCCGCGTGCTGCGACGTGGTGAACCGCGGTGCGGTCTACGCCGACGGCAAGATCATCTACAACCTCCTCGACGGCCACACCGTCGCAGTCGATGCGGCGACCGGCCATCTCGTCTGGGAAACGAAGATCGCGAGCGTCGCCGATGGCGAGACGGTGACGATGGCGCCGCTCGTGATCGGCAATCGCGTGATCGTCGGCGCGTCCGGCGGGGAGTTCGGGATCTACGGTTGGATCAAGGGGCTCGACCTCGCGACCGGCCGCGTGGTCTGGACCGGCCACAACCTCGGCCCCGATGCCGGCATGCTGATCCGGGCGGGCGAGTTCCATCCGCCGTACGTGAGCGGAACGCAGTTGGGCTTGCGCAGCTGGGCGGGCGACAGCTGGAAGCACGGCGGAGCGCCGGTGTGGGGCTGGATTTCCTACGACCCGAAGCGGGATCTCTTGTATTACGGCACCGGCAACGCCGGCCCGTACGACGCCGAGCAGCGCGCCGGCGACAACCGCTGGAGCAGCAGCGTACTCGCGCGCCGCCCCGAAGACGGCACGCTGGTCTGGGCCTATCAGTTCACGCCGCACGACAGCTGGGACTACGACGCGACCGGGGCGATGATCCTCGCGAACCTCACGATCGGCGGCAAGCGGGTGCCGGCGTTGGTCCATTTCGACAAGAACGGCTTCGCGTACACCCTCGATCGGTCGACGGGGCGCGTGCTGGTCGCCAAGCCCTTCACGCACCTGACCTGGGCGAAATCGATCGACCTCGCGACCGGACGGCCGGTCATGAATCCCGCGATGCAGACCGGCGACACGAAAGGCGACGTGAAAGGCATTTGTCCGAGCCTCGAAGGCGGCGTGAGCCCGGCGTCGCCCGGCGCCTACTCGCCCCGAACGCACCTGTTCTATACGTCGACCAACAATTTCTGCATGGACTACACCGTCCATCGAATCGCCTACATCAAGGGCACGCCCTACATGGGCGTATCGAGCCCGTACACCCCGGGCCCGGGCGGCTATCTCGGCGCGTTCATCGCCTGGGACGCGACGACCGGGCGCGTCGTGTGGAAGGACGAGGAGCCCTATCCGAGCTGGAGCGGCGCCCTCGTGACCGCGGGTAACGTCGCCTTCTACGGCACGCTCGACGGCTGGTTCAAGGCGGTCGACGCGCGCACCGGCAAGTTGTTGTACCGCTTCAAGGTGGGCTCCGGGGTCGTGGGGGCGCCGATCGCGTTCCGCGGCCCCGATGGACGGCAATACGTCGCGATCTACGCCGGTATCGGCGGCGACTGGGCGCTGCTCGCGGGCGACACCCTGTCCGCCGATCCGACCGACCTGCGCGCGCCGAACCCCTTGGTGAACAACCTGGCGAGCCGCACCAGCCAGGGCGGCATGGTCTGGATCTTCGGGCTCTGAACCGATGCGACCGCACCCCACGCAGTCCCGAAGAGCGAGTACGGCGCGGTGGGCGCCCCCGACGCTGCTGCTGGTACTCGCGGTCTCCGGGAGTCGCGGCGCGACGCCGACGCACGCGCCGGTGATCGCGGCGCCGGGCGTCGCGAATCCAGCCCACATCGCAGCCGGCGGCCTGCCGCCGCCCGGTCCCGTGGTGCGCAACCCCTACCGCGGCGACGCCGCGGTCGCGCGCGCGGGTGCGAAGCTGTTCGTGTCGATGCACTGCTCCGATTGCCACGCGGATGCGGCCGCCGGCGCGGTGGGACCGAACCTCGGGGATGGCCGCTGGCGATACGGGGCCAGCGACGCGGCGGTGTTCCGCTCGATCTATTTCGGCCGCCCCAGAGGGATGCCCGCCTTCGGCGGCATGCTCGGCGCTCAAGGCGTGTGGGTGCTGGTCACGTACTTGCGATCCTTGCCCCCGCCGTCGGACCTCCCGACCGAGCGTTTCACGCGGCATTGAATGCCGTGACCGAGGCGCGCCCAGGAGCAGCCGCACCGGCGATCCGCGTGAATCGCCTCGCGATGGTCGTCGCCGCCTCGTCGGCGGGCACGGTGTTCGAGTGGTACGATTTCTTCATCTTCGGCTCGCTCGCCGCGATCATCGGCCGGCATTTCTTCGCCGGCGTCGGCGCATCCCAAGGCTACTTGCTCGCGCTGCTCACGTTCGCCGCGGGCTTCGCGGTACGGCCGATCGGCGCGATCGTGTTCGGCTGGTTCGGCGATCGCACCGGCCGCAAGCGCACGTTCCTCGTGACGATCAGCGTGATGGGACTCGCGACCTTCCTGGTCGCGGTGCTGCCGGGACAGGCGACGATCGGTCCGGTCGCGCCGTTCGCACTGGTCGCGTTGCGGATGCTGCAAGGCTTCGCGATCGGCGGCGAGTACGGCGGCGCGGCGATCTACGTCGCCGAGCACACGGTCGCCCGGCGACGCGGGTTGGCGACCAGTTGGATCCAGAGCGCCGCGGGCTTCGGGCTCGCGCTCGCGTTGGTCGTGATCCTCGTGGTGCGCAGCACGCTCGGCGAGCACGCGTTCGTCGCCTGGGGCTGGCGCGTGCCGTTCGCGGTCTCGCTGGTGTTGCTCGCGTTGTCGCTGTGGATCCGGTTGAAGCTCGAGGAATCACCGGCATTTCGCCGCATCGAGGCCGAGGGCGCCTTGAGCCGGGCGCCGCTCGCCGAGTCGTTCCTGCGCTGGCGGAACTTGCGACGCGTGCTCGTCGTGCTGTTCGCGATTCTCGCCGGACAAGGCGTCGTCTGGTACACGGCGCAGTTCTACACCCAGTTCTTCCTCGAACAAGTGTTGGCGGTCCCCGCGGCGACCGTGAATGGCCTGCTGCTCGTCGCGACGCTCGCGACGGCGCCTCTGTACCTCGCGTTCGGCTGGCTCTCGGATCGGATCGGACGCAAGCCCGTGATGCTGTTCGGGCTCGGGCTCGCCGCGGTCGGCTTCATCCCGGGGTTTCGCTGGATGGCGAGCGAGGCGAACCCGGACCTCGTGCGGGCGAGCGAGCGTGCACCGGTCGTCGTCGTCGCGCCGCCGGCCCAGTGCTCGCTGCAATTCGACCTGATCGGCACCGGTCGGTCGGTCACCGGCTGCGATCTGGTGAAATCGGCGCTCGCGAATCGCGGGATCGCGTACACCAACCGCGCGGCACCGGCCGGTTCCGCCGCGACGATCCGGATCGGCGGCGAGCCGGTCGCGAGTCTCACCGTCCGGGGCGCATCCGGGCCGGCGCTCGCGCAGCTGCAGGCGCAGTTCGACCGGCGGCTCGCCGCCGCGCTCGCCGCGGCCGGCTATCCACCGGCCGCCGCGCGCGCGCGCATCAACCTCGGCGCCACGCTGGCGGCGCTGATGCTGTTCCTGGTCGCGGCGACCGCCCTGTACGGCCCGCAGGCCGCGATGCTCGTCGAGCTGTTTCCCGTACGGATTCGCTACACCGCGCTGTCGGTGCCGTATCACATCGGCGTCGGCTGGTTCGGCGGCTTCCTGCCGGCGACCGCGTTCGCGATCGTCGCGGCGACCGGCAACATCTACGCAGGGCTTTGGTACCCGGTCGGCGTCGCGGCACTCGGCTTCGTCGTCACGCTCTGGTTCCTCCCGGAGACCCTGAACAACGAAGCCGTCGATTGAGCCGCGCGGCTCAGGCCGCCGGCAGATGCTGCCACGCGCGGCGGGCCGTGTCGGCGGCGTCCCGCGCGCCCGCGGGCCTCGCCGAGCGGCCGATTCCCTCGTAGCGAAAGCCGAGCGCCGCCATTTGTGCCGGATCGTAGAGATTGCGTCCGTCGAATATGATCGGCTCGCGCAGCCGATCCTTGATGGCGCGGAAATCCGGGCTGCGAAACTCCTGCCACTCGGTCACGATCGCGAGCGCATCGGCACCGGCGAGCGCCTGCACGGCGCTCGTGCAGAACGTCAGCTCCTCCCGGTCTCCATAGAGTCGGCGCGCCTCGTCCATCGCGACCGGATCATAGGCTCGCACGCGTGCGCCGGCCGCCCACAAAGCCTCGAGCAGGTCGCGGCTGGCGGCCTCGCGCATGTCGTCGGTATTCGGTTTGAACGCGAGCCCCCACAGCGCGATCGTCTTGCCGGCCAGGTCACCGAAATGCGCCTCGATCTTCTGGAAGAGCCGCTGCTTCTGCCGCTGGTTCACCGCCTCGACCGCGTCCAACAGGGCCATCGGGTAACCCGACTCCGCCGCGGAGCGGATCAGCGCCTTGACGTCCTTCGGAAAGCACGAGCCGCCGTACCCGGCGCCCGGATAGATGAACGAGTAGCCGATTCGCGGATCGGAGCCGATGCCGTGGCGGACGTGCTCGATGTCCGCCCCGACTCGCTCGGCCAGGTTCGCGAGTTCGTTCATGAAGCTGATCTTCGTTGCCAGCATCGCGTTCGCCGCGTACTTCGTGAGTTCCGCCGAGCGGACGTCCATCACCAGCATCCGATCGTGGTTGCGGGTGAACGGCTCGTAGAGCTGCCGCATCAGCCGCGCCGCGCGCTCGCTCTCGGTGCCGACGACGATGCGATCCGGTTTCATGAAATCGGCGATCGCGTCGCCTTCCTTGAGGAATTCGGGATTCGAGACCGTGTCGTGTTCGACCTCGACGCCCCGCGCGCGCAGCGCGGCCCGCAGCGCCCCGCGCACCTTGTCGGCGGTGCCGACCGGCACCGTCGACTTCGTGATCACGACCTTGTATTCGCGCATGTGCTCGCCGATCGTGCGCGCGACCGCGAGCACGTGTCGAAGATCCGCCGAGCCGTCCTCGTCGGGCGGCGTCCCGACCGCGATCAACTGGAACAGTCCGTGCGCGACGCCGGCCGCGGCGTCCAGCGTGAACGACAGGCGACCCGCCGCGACGTTGCGCTCGACGACCGCGTCGAGCCCGGGCTCGTGGATCGGAACCTCCGCGCGTTGCAGCCTCTCGATCTTGCGCGCGTCGACGTCGACGCAGAGCACGACGTTGCCGGCGTCGGCGAGACAAGCCGCGGTCACGAGACCGACGTATCCAGAACCGAAAATCGTTACTTTCATGGCATGTCCTGTGGTGGCGGAGACGAATGGTGTGGCGCGAGCCCCTCGGTCGCGTTCCAGCGGAATTCCTGGGCGGTCCCGGTCGCGACCGGGACTTCGCGAAACTGCGCGAGCGGTCGGCGTTCCGCGAGCAATCGCGCGAGACGGATCGGACCGGCATGCGATACCGCGACCACGCCACGGACGAGTTCCTCGCCCCGCCAAGGCGGCGTGCGCAGGAAGTCCCGCACCCGCTCCTCGGCGTCGCGCAAGGATTCGCCGCCGGGGAATCGCGTCGACTGCGGCGCTCGCTTCCACGCGCGCAGCGCCGCCGGCCAGCGCGCGCGGATCTCGTCCTGGGTGAGCCCTTCCCAGTCGCCGAACGCGATCTCGACGAGACGGTCGTCGACCACGCTGCGCACACCGCCGAGCGCCGCCGCGATCACTTCGGCGGTATCGATCGCGCGGCGCAGCGGGCTCGTGACCACGAGGTCGACGTCGCTGCCGCGCAAGGCCTCGGCGATCCGGCGAGCCTCGCCCGCGCCCGCTTCGCCGACCGGCGTATCGGTGCGCCCCTGGTATCGGCCATCGAGGTTCCAGGCGGTCGGCGCATGTCGGACGAACAGCAAACGCATCGCGGCGGCTCGGGTGATCGGCGGTCAGTAGTCGTACGAGAAGCCGACGGTGATCCGCCGGCCGGCGTGGACCGCTTGGCCGGACACGTCCTTCTCGAATTCCAAGTACGGCTTGAAGCGCGGGGTGACCCGGAGTTTCACGCGCAGGCCCGGACGCAGCACGTTGTACGGCTCGCCGGCGTCGACGACCGGCAGCGGCTTGGCGCTCATCACCGTACGAACGTAGAACACCGTTGCGCCGACGTCGACGTACCGCGACAGACGGTAGCTCGCGTCGACGTCGACGCGCATCTGCGTCGCCGCCCCGTCGACGAACACGCGGGAGCCGGCTTCGACCGTCGCCCGCCAGCCCCGGTTCGCGAACCCGAACTGCAGGTCCGGCTCGATCGCGGTCCGACCGACGCCGAGCGGCGGGTTCGTGCCGGGCGCACCCGTCGGTGCGACGACGTTCAGCGTGATCGAGTCCGCGAAGTGGGATCCTTGCTGCAGACCGAGATTCAGGCCGATTTCCTGATCCTCGAGGCCGGTTGCCGATTCGACGATGCGCCGACCGTGTTTGCTGCGGATCTTCTCGATGCGGCCCGCGCGCAGATCGTATTCGATCGCCAGGCGGTGCCCGATTCCCTGCGTCCCGGTGATCCGCAACATCGTGTAGCGCTCGTCGCTCGCCGGCAGCGTCGTGGCGCCGTAACGATCCGTCGGAAAGACGCTCGTCGCATCGTATTCACGGATGGCGGGCTCGATACTGCCGTCGCCCGCGGCCGGAATCCAAGGATCGGCGCGCGCGGCGGTCGGCAGGCTCAACAGCGCGAGGACCGCCGCGCCGAAGCCGACCGGCCACGGCGCCCGCGCGCGCTGGACGGCACTCATGACGCCCCAACCAGGCGCAAGGGGGCCGGCGGCGCCGGCAGGCCGTTCGCCCGCCACAACTCGGCGTAGAGCCCCCCCTCGAGCAGCAACTGTCCGTGGGTGCCGCGCTGGACGATGCGACCGCGATCGAGGACGAGGATCAGGTCGGCATCGACGATCGTCGCGAGCCGATGGGCGATCAACAAGGCCGCTCGGTCTTGCGCGAGCCGCCGGAGCGCCCGCATCAAGCGTTGCTCCGTGACGCCGTCGACGCTGCTGCTCGGCTCGTCGAGGATCACGACCGCGGCCTCGCTCAGCATCGCCCGGGCGACCGCGATGCACTGGCGCTGCCCGCCCGAGAGCGTCGATCCCCGCTCGCCGACGATCAGATCGTAGCCGCCCGGCAGGCTCGAGATCACGTCGTCGACGCCGGCGGTGATCGCCGCTTCGATCGCGTCACGGCGCGTCGCGCCGTCGCGGCCGTACGCGATGTTCGCCCAGACGGTCGCGTGGAACAGCTGCGGATCCTGGGGCACGAGCGCGATCCGCGATCGCAGGTACCGCAGGCCCAGTCGCCGCAGATCGCGGCCATCGAGCTTGACCTGCCCGAAATCCGGATCGTTGAAGCGCGCGATCAGGCTCGCGATCGTCGACTTGCCGGAACCGGTCGCACCGACCAAGGCGACGGTCCGGCCGCGGTGGAGTTCGAACGATACGTCCCGCACGACGGCCGCGTCCGCACCGTAGCCGAACGACACCCGGTGCAGCTCCACGTGGCCCGCGCAATGCGTGGGCACGACCGCATCCGGCGCGTCCGCGATCGACGGCGTCAGCGCCCGATATTCCTCGATGCGCTCGAGCGCCACCGCGGCGCGCCCGAACACGCGGCCGGCCTTCGCCATTTGTCGAGCCGGCGTCGCGATCGCCCGCAGGTACGCCAGGAACACGAGCAAGTCGCCCGGCGTGAGCGCGCCGTGGATCACCAAGGTGGCGCCGTACCACGCGATCACGCCGGTGGCGATCGCGATCGCCAGGTTCATCGCCGGCGCGAAGGCCGCCTGCAGTCGGTTCGCGCGCAGCGCGGCCCCGAGGACCGTTGCCGCGCGCTCGTCGAATCGCCGATCCTCGTGATCCTCGCGCGCGAACGCCTGCACCAACTGGACGTTGGCGAGTACTTCCTGCGTGGCGCCGCTCTGCTCGCCCTCCGCCTTGCGCGTCCGGCGTGCCGCCGCCTTGATCTCGGTCGCGAAGTGCCGCGCGATCCACACCAGCACCGGCGCGACCGCGAGCGTCAGCAGACCGTAGCGCCAGTT
The DNA here is from genome assembly GCA_021785405.1 of Pseudomonadota bacterium. Classification (GTDB taxonomy): domain Bacteria; phylum Pseudomonadota; class Gammaproteobacteria; order Steroidobacterales; family Steroidobacteraceae; genus Bog-1198. The sequence continues at coordinate 26,934 of JAJYFF010000023.1, forward strand.
CATCACCAGCATCACCGCGAGAATGCCGGTGATCGTCAACACGTGCGGCAGCAGGTCGACGCCGAGCGCGGCGACGAAATCCTGCAGCGCGTTCACGTCGCCCCCGAGTCGGGAGGCGAGCTCGCCGCTCAGGTGGCTGCGATGGAATCCGAGCGACAGCCGTTGCAGGTGAGCGAAGAATTCCCGACGGATCGAGAAGCCGATGCGCTGCGCCGCATCCAGGAGCCAGCGATTGCCGAGATAGGCGAGGCCTGCGTCGACCAGACCGAGCACGAGCATCGCGACGCCGAGCGAGTGCAGCAGCAGCAGCCGGTGCATCGCGGGATCCGGCAGTACCGTCGCCGCCCAGCCGCCGAGCGGCTTGCGGAATATCACGTTGTCGACGATGAACTTGAGCGGCCAAGGCAACAACAGCAGGACCGCCGCCCGCAGCGACATCGCGGTCGCGCCGAGCACGAGTCGAGTCTTCTCCCGGCGCAGGTGCGCGGCGAGCCAGCGCCGGCGGTCGGAACGACGATCGTTCATGCGGCGACCCGGATGCCGGTGCCGAGCGCGGACTGGGTGACGGTGCGCACGACCTGGTCCCAACCACGCCCGGCGACGCTCGCGCGCGCCGCGTGGCCCATCGCGAGGCGCCCGGCCGGATCGTCGATCAAGCGCGCGATCGCGCGCCGGCAGTCGGCCGCGTCGCCGGGCTCGTACAACAGACCGGTCTTGCCGTGCTCCACCAGGTCGCCGAGCTGACCGAGGCGCGGCGCGACGACCGGACGGCCGCAGGCGAGCGCCTCGACGACCTTGAGCGGCGAGAAGTAGAAGTTGCCGGCGGCGTGGTACGGCGCGACGACGACGTCGATCGCGGCCGTCCAAGCCGGAATGTCCGCGTGCGGAATGCGTCCGACCAGCGCGGCGCCCGCACCGGCCGGCGATGCGGCCGCGCGCGCGCGCAAGTCCGCCAATTCGGGGCCGTCGCCGACGCCGAGCAGGCGCACCTCGGGGTGCGTCGCCGCCAGGCCCTCGTAGACGTCGAACAGCACGTCGGTGCCGTGCCACGGCTTGAAGCTGCCGACGAAGCCGAGCACGCAGGCATCGGGTCCCCAGCCGAGACCGCCGCGGATGCGTTCGCGGTGCGCCTCCGCCGCCGCGAACCGACCGAGGTCCACGCCGTTCGGAACCACGTGGACCTTCCCCGTCGGCGGCGTCGCGACCGCGCGCACGTAGGCGGCGACGCGCTCCGACACCGTGACGACCGCGTCCGCGGTGCCGAACGATTCGGACTCCATGCGCCGCGCGAGCGGCTCGAGGACCAGGCCGCGGTACGATTTCTGTTCGTCGGCGAGCGGTGCGTTGACTTCGAGCACCCGGGGACACTCGAGTCGTACCGCGAGCTCGGCGCCGGCCGACGAGAACAAGGCATGACGCTCGTAGATGAAGTCCGGCCGGAAGTCGCGAGCCGCGAGCGACGCCAACACCCGCGCGGCGAGCGACTGATCGTGGGCGAGTCGCGCCAGTTCGCGACGCAGGATGGGATCGACGTCGCTGCCGGCGCCGTCGCCGTCGCTGACCGCGTCGATGCCGAGCCAGCGCCGCTGCGCCTCGATCGCGGGTGGCGACGCGTCGACCGGGAATTCCGCGATCGCCGCGGGCGGTGGCGCGTTGCCCTCGCCCTGACGGGTGCAGGCGATCAGGATCTCGTGACCGAGATCCGCGGCCGCGCGCACGAACTCGCGAACGTGCACCGAGGCGCCCTTGTCGCCGAGCACCGGGATGCCCCGGTCGAAGTTCAAGTACAGGATCTTCATTTCGAGACTTCCGCTACGGGGGCGCCGACGTCGAGCGGTTCCTCGAGCGCGCGCACCGCCGACCCATGGTGCGCACAACAGCGTTCGGTCGCGATCAACGCGTGCAGTGCCCGCGTGGTCTCCCACAGGTCGAATTCTCGGTTGAGCAGGTCCCGCGCGGTCGCCGCCAGCCGCTCGGCGAGTGCGCGGTCCTGGAGCAGGCGCTGCATCGCGACCGCAAGGGCCGCGGGATCGCGCGACGGCGCGAGCAACCCGGTCTGCTCGTGGCGCACCAACTCCGGGATGCCCGAGACGTCGGTTGCGACGACCGGCACGCCGACCGCCATCGCTTCGGCGATCACGTTCGGGATCCCGTCGCGATCACCATCCTCGGCGATGCGCGGCGCCAGCACGAACAGACTCGCGCGACGGTACAGGTCGATCAGCTTTGCATGCGTCATCGACCCCCGCAGGGCCACCCGATCCTCCAGGTCGTGTCGCCGAATCTCGGCGCTCAGCGCATCGTGTAGCGGCCCGGAACCGACGATTTCGCAGTCGAAGTCGACGCCCTGGTCGCGCAGCGCCGCGCACGCGGCGATCAGATCCTCGTGACCCTTCTTCGGGACGAGCCGACCGACCGCGAGGACCCGCGGTCGCCCGGCCGAGCCGGACCGACGGCCGCTCGGCGACGCGGCGAACGCCCCCAGATCGATCCCGTGGTACACGAGGCGGATCTTGCGTGGATCGACCTGCGGCGCGAGACGCCGCAGGTGCTCGGCGTTGTAGCCGGTGCAGGTCGCCGTGAATTCCGCGGCCTGCAGGTGCCGGCGCAGCACGGCGGGCCGGGACAGATAGATGTCCTTCGCGTGCGCCGTGAAGCTGAAGGGGATGCCGGACATGAGGTGGGCGAAATGCGCGACCGCGGTCGGTGCGTTCGCGAAATGCGCGTGGATGTGGACGAGTCCTGCGCGGCGACAGGTATCGGCGACGATCCCGGCCCGTGCGAACTGCCGCCACAGCGACAGCGGATGGCGCGACGTGAGGGTACGGCGCAGCGCCGTGCCGAACGCGCGCGCATAGCGCCACGGCGCCGCGGCGAGCGTCGCCGCGTGGGCGCGCGCGATCTCCCGCAGCCGCGCGGCAAGGCCGATCGCCGGCGCGTGCACCGGGGCCCGCACCTCCGCGACCATCGGGTGGTGCGGCGGCGGCTCCGGGGGCAACAGCGAGAAGATGTGCAGCTGCACGCCGAGTCGCTCCATCGCCCGGATCTCGTTCAGGATGAAGGTCTCGGTCAAGCGCGGATAGCGCTTGAGCACGTAGGCGATCGGACGCCGCCCTGCGCCGATCATGCGACACCTCGAACGCGCGGACGCCCGACGTCGACCGCGACGGCGCCGAGCTCGGCGACGACCCGGTCGGCTCCCTGCAGATCGACCGCATCCCAGAGCCGATCCTCCGGCGGCGGCGCGGCGAGCGCGGCCGGGATGAGCGCTGCGAGCGCGTCGGCGAGGTCCGGCCCCGGCTCGGCATAAGTGCATAGACCGAGGTCCGCCAGCAGCCGCGCGCGTATCCGTTGCTCTTCACGGGGTGCGCTGCGCGGCACGAGGATCGCCTTCTTGCGTGCGGCGAGCAGTTCGACGCTGGTGTTGTAGCCGGCCATCGAGACGACCAGGGCCGCCTGGCGGATGCTCGGCACCAGGTCGGTCGTGTACGTGACGATCTCGACGTCGTCGCGACCGACGGTGGCCGCGTGCAACTCGGCACTCTGCTCCGCGGGCATCAAGGGTCCGGTCACGATGACCGTGTGGAACCCGCTCGCGCGCTGCGCGCGCAGCGCGCGGAGATAGGCGCGCATCAGGAACTGCCCGTCGCCGCCGCCGCCGGCGGTCACCAGCACGACGGGCCGACCGGCGGCACGCACGGGATTCCAGCAAGCCGCGCTGCTCGCGCGGGCGTGCAACTGATCGAAGCGGCTGCGGCCGACGACGTAGCCGCAATATTTCACCCGCTGCGCGAGCGCCGCGTTCATCCCGTAGCCGGCGACGACGTCGAACAAGCGTTCGCTGCCGTACACGAACACGTCGTCGTACGCATGCTCGATCAAGGCGGGAATGTCCTGCTCGTCCCAGACTCGGCGCACCGTCGACGGCTCGTCGAGGATGTCGCGCAGCCCGAGCACCGTGCGCGTCTGCGGCAATTCGTGGCGGATCAACGCGAGCGTCGACAGGAGTTCGCCGTTCATGCCCGCGGGCGCATGATCCACGAGGAAGACGTCGGGCCGTTCCTCCTCGACCAATTTCAGGATCAGGGCTTCGCGATAACCCTTGGTCAGCCCGAATGGTTGCCCCGGCTGACGCGCGGCGTACCGTTCGGCACCCGTCTTCACGACCGGCGGCAACGGCTGTACGCGGAGCCCCGGCGGCAGGTTCCATTGACGGATCACCGGGGATCCGGTCAGCAACCAGACGGCGAAACGGCCGTCGCTGCGCAACAGTTGATCGGCGATCGCCAGATTGCGCCGCAGATGTCCCAGGCCGAACGTATCGTGGGAATAAAGACAAACCTTGACCGCCCCGGCGGCGACGTCGTGGCTTCCGTGGATCTTCTGTGCGCTGAAGCCACGCTCTCGCGCAGGCAGGGGTCTTAAGAGTGGATCCATGCATCACCCGTCGGTTGAGAAATCGTGAAAGACAGCCGTCTGTGGTCGTGCACACCGGCCACACCGAAGGACCTCAGCGACGGATCGAATCGCTCGACGCCCCGTCCGCGATCGGTGCGCACGGCCGCGATGGCGTCCCGCCTGTCGCCATTCGCCGACACATTTCGTCCGATTTTTTCCACGGTTCGCCTGCGTTCCGCCGGTTGGCTCCCATGAGACGGGGCCTCCGCGCGAAATCAATCGGCGAACGTGCGAGGGAGGTGCGGAAGACGGTTACGGATCGAGGACGGCGGAACTCAGTAGTGCCAGCGCACACCGACGATCGGCGTCAGATTGAGCCACGGGGAGCCGCTCTCGACGAGCCGGTACGTGCCGGACGCGGACCGCAGAATTCCGTAGCTCCGGCAGCACGTCACGTGCGAGTCGGTGAGATCGTAGACGTCGAGGAATGCCTGCAGCACGCCGCGCCCGAGACGGTGTTGCCACGCGACGCGCGCGTCCACCGACAGGAAATTGCCGAGTCGTGCGCTGTTGAGCGGCGCGAAGCCGAGACTCACGCCGTTCGGGTCGGTCCAGGTCGTGCGCGACGCGAGCAGCGGCGTATAGGGCCAGCCGGTGTGCCACACCGCCGAGGCGGCGACGCGAAACGACTCGTGTCGCCACGCCGCATCGATCTTCACGGCGTTCGGTTGGTCCCAGGCCCGCGGAACCCAGCCGCCGGCGACGAAGTCCAGCGCGCGCGACCAGACGTAGGATACGGACCCGCTGATCGGACGCGCGCGATCGGAGGTCAGACTGAGTTCGACGCCATACATGCGCGAGCGCGCGGAGAGCACGTGGAGGCGATCGACCGAGAGCTCCGGGAGGAGCGCGAACGGCGAGAACACGTAGGTCGAATTCGAGTACGGGGATCCTTCGTTCTTGTAATACCCTTCGGCGCGCACGGACCACGCACGCGGCAACAGCCGCTCAAAGCTCAAGTCCGTCTGGGTGACGCGTCGTACCGTTTGCGGGACGATCGCGCCCGCGACCACGCGCGGATCGAAGACTTCGGCCTGCGATTCTTGACCCCAGCCGAGCCGCACGGTCGATGTATCGGAGAGTCGGTCCCGGAGATTCGCGCGCACGCTCCACTGTGCGTCGGCGCGCAGACCGCTGAATTTTCGCTCGTCACGGCGCACCCCGAGATCCGCGATCAAGCGACGCGACGCACGCCACCGCACCGAGCCGTACGTCGCCCAGGTCATCGCATGCGCCGCGACGTTCTCATCGGAGACCGCGATCGCGTTCGGCTGCAGGTCCGGCGCGAATGGCGCCGAAAACGCGGCGTAACCGCTGGAATCGTCGACCAGGTTCGCGACGGTCGCCTCGGCCCCGGCGTGCCAGGCCCAGCGCGCGGACGGCGCCTCCCGCAGCTCGTCGCGCAGCGTGTAGACCGCGTGCCAGCTGTGCTCCTGGAGTCGTCCGGTGACGATGTAGGGCTCCGCGACGCTGCCGTTCACGTTCTCGTGGGAATCCTCCGAGGAGAGCAGCGTGACGTTGCGCAATCGCCCGCCGAACCGGTGCTCGAGCCGCAACCACGCGTAGAACTCGCCGCCGTTCACGGCCTTGTTCTGGGCGTTCTCGGTCGAGAAGTACTTGCGACGGTCGTCGATCGCGAGCGTCCCCGCGGCGAGCGTGGTGCGCGCGTCGAATCGCCAGGTCGCGTGCACGATCATGTCGTTCAAGGTCGGCGCGCCGACCCGCGTCTCGATCCAGCCGACCGGCGCGAACTCGTTCTGCATCCGCAAGTCGGCGAACACCGTGCCGCGCCCCGACCCGAACACGGTCCCCGCCATCGCGCTCGCGCCCTGTTCCGAGGCTTGCAGGTCGACGGTGGTGCGCTGGATGCGCCGCGGCGCGATGTCGACGACGCCGCCGATCTGCCCGCCGAATTCGATCGGCGCGACCCCGGTCCAGGAGGTGACCGAATCGACCGCGGCGGGATCGACGGGGCTGAACAGGCTCTGCAGCTCCTTCAGATGATACGGCTGGTTCAGCGTGACGCCGTCGTAACGGAACAGGATCTCGTCGTCGCGACTGCCGCGAACGTGGGTCCGCGCGGTGTATCCCGCGACGGCGGTCCCCGGAATGACCTGCAGGGCGCGGACCGCGTCGTTATGGGTCTCCGGAGAGTTCTCGAGCGCGTGCCGGCCGGTGCTCACGCCGCCGATCGGGCTGGAACGGTACCGGCTGGTCTGGACCACGATCTGTTCGAGGGGCTCCTCGACCGGCGGCGGCGGCGCCGCGCGCGCGGGAGGCTCTGCGCGGACGATCGCGTAGCCGCCACCGGGTAACGCTCGCGCCTCGAGGCCGAGCGGCGCGAGCAAGGACCGCAGGCGCGCCTCCACCGTCGACCCCGTGACCGGACCGTGGGCCCGCAGCCCCGGCGGCACGAGTTGCGAGCTGTAGATGAGGCGCACGCCCGCGCGCCCGAACGCGGCGAGCACCTGGGTCACCAGCGGCGCGTCGCCGGTCTCGCCCCGGGCGCGCGGTGCGCGCGCCGGCGCGAAGCACGCGATCATCGCGAGGATCGCGGTGATCGCCAGGCTCGACCACCGCGGAACGCGGCTGCGGATCGTCTCAGTTTCCCTTCGCCGAAGCGCCGCGAATACCGATGCGTAATTCACCAGGCGAGTTCATATCATATTGCAGACGCGTCGTCGCCATCACCGCGGCCAGCGCTTCGGTCGGCGTGAGACCCGCAATGCTGCCGGACAAGCGCGTCTGATCGATCGCCGCTTGGGTCGCCGGGCCCTGCAATTCGAGCCTGCGACCGGTTTCGCGCGTGTACCACGCGAGGAACTCCGACAGCGGACGCCCGTCGATCGGGAAATCGGGCGTCAACGTGTTCACCCAGGCCCACTCTCGGCCATACGGCGTGATCGCCATCCGTTGCACCGCGCCGCCCGGATAGACCGCGACGCCTTGACCGCGTGCCAGCGTCTCGCGGCGACCGCTGCGCCCGTTCACGCTCACGCGGCCGCTGCGCACGCCGACCCACATCGACGACGAGTGCACCACGACCTGGAATTGAGTGCCGAGATGGTTCACGCGGCCGAACGGGGTATCGACCACCAGCGGCTCGTGGGCAACGCCCTCGGGACCGCTGTCGACGTAGATCCGTCCGTGGGTGAGTTGCACGTGGCCCGGGTGATCGAGATCGAGCACCGTGCCAGGACCGACTCGCAAATCGATCGCCGCCGACGTCAACAGCAAGTAGCCGTTCGCCCCGGTGCGCACGACCGTGCCGGCGTCGAGCCGGCTACCGGCGACGATCGGACCCCGATCGCTCGGAGACGTCAGATGCACGGTGCCCCGCGCGGCGACGAGCGTCCCGACCGTCGTCGGCGCCTCGCTCACACCGCCGCGCAGGCCGAACCACGCGAGGCCCACCGCGCTGGCGACGACAGCGGCCGCCGCGGCCCAGCGGTACGCACGCCGCCCGCGGCGTCGTGCGGTTTCCTCCAACCAGGCTCGCTCGACGGCCGCGCGCACCGATTCGCGCACGGCGGCATCCGGCGTCGGTCGTCGACCGGCGGCTGCGATCAGCCGCGCGATGTCGTCCGACTCGACGCGATCCCTGTCCCCATTCGATGGCGTCATTATTCGCTCCCCAGATTCGGCAGCAAGGCATTCCCAACGTCGCGAAAGGCGTTGCGAGCACGCGCGAGCAGGGACTGCACCGAGATCGCGGTGATGCCGAGACGCGCGGCGATCGTCTCCACGGAAAGATCCTCGAGGTACTTGAGTTCCAGCACTTGCGCGTAGCGGCTCGGCAGGTAATCGAGCGCCGCGTGCACCGCGGCGGTGAGATCCGCCCGCTGCAGCTGCGCCTCCGGCTCCATCTCGCCATCGGCCGGAATCGACTCCAAGCTCGCGCGGACCTGCGGGTCATCCTCGGTCTCGACCAGGCGATGCACGTAGGTGGCCTCCCGAGCTGCCTTGGCCACGTGGTCCGCGAGTTCGCGGCGCGTGATCTGGCATAGCCAGGTGAACAAGCTTGCTTCCCCCCGATAGGTCTCGAGACGACGGACGCCGCGGCTGAGCGACGCCTGGACGATGTCCCTCGCCGCTTCCTCGTCGCCGTTCAATCGCCGCAGGATGAACCGGAACAGACGCGGGAAGTAGTCGTCGAAAAAGGCGCGGAACGCCGCGTCGTCCCTCGACATCAAGCGGCGCACGAGAGCCAGGTCCTCCGTATGCATCGTCAGGTTCGTCCTCACTCGATCGTTACGCCCGTTGGAGGGCCCGTGACGGCAGGATCAATCGCGCTCGGCAAGACTTTTTCGAGAAAATTTCGAGTCTTAGGCTTGCGACCGGGTTGCGAGCCGTCCGTGGGAACTCGACTCCCACGGGGGGTTCGGCCGCCCGGCTGGGCGCCGGCCATCAACGGGGCGATCGCAGCCAGGCCTCGGCGATCTTGACCCAGGCTGAGGCACCGACCGGGATCGCCGCATCGTTGAAATCGTAGCTCGGGTTGTGCAGCAGGCAGGGCCCGGCGCCGTGCCCGTCCGGTCGATGCGCCCCGTCGCCGTTGCCGATCAGGAAGTAACAGCCGGGCTTCTCGAGCAGAAAGAAGCTGAAGTCCTCCGCCCCCATCGTCGGTTCGAACTCGTGCACCTGGTCGACGCCGACGAGTTCGGTGAGCACCTGGCGCGTGAATTCGGTTTCGCGCGCCGGATTGACCGTCGGCGGATAGTTGCGCACGAACGAGAACTCGACCGTCGCATCGTGCGCATCGCCAATGGAGCGGGCGAGGTGCTGCATCCGTCGCTCGATCAGATCCAACGCGTCGGCCGAGAACGCACGCACGGTCCCCTGCAGCTCGCAGGTCTCCGGGATCACGTTGATCGCCTCGCCCGCGCGCAGCATCGTCACGGAGATGACGCCGGCGTCGATGGGACGCAGGTTCCGGGAAATCACCGTCTGCCAAGCCTGGATGATCTGGCAAGCGATCGGCACCGGATCGATGCCGTTGTGCGGCATCGCCGCGTGGGCACCTCGGCCGCGAACCGTCAACCGGAATTCGTTCGTCGATGCGAACACCGGGCCCGCCTTCAGCGCGAACTGGCCGACCGGCAGCCCCGGCCAATTGTGGGCGCCGAAGATCGCCTCCATCGGAAAGCGCTCGAACAATCCGTCGCGAATCATTTCGCGGGCACCGGCGCCACCCTCCTCCGCCGGCTGGAAGACCAGATACACCGTGCCGTCGAACCGGCGGTGCGCGGCGAGGTGTTTCGCGGCGGCGAGCAACATCGCGGTGTGGCCGTCATGGCCGCACGCGTGCATCTTCCCGGGATGCGCGCTGCGATGCGCGAAGTCGTTGCGCTCGGTGATCGGCAACGCGTCGATGTCCGCGCGCAAACCGACGGCGCGCGGGCTGTCGCCCCCGCGAATGACGCCGACGACCCCGGTGCGGCCGATCCCCCGATGCACCGGGATCCCGTAGGACGCGAGGTGCGCCGCGATCCGCTCCGCGGTCCGCGTCTCCTCGAAGCGCGTCTCCGGGTGCGCGTGCAAATCGCGACGGATCGCCTGGAACGTCGCCGCGTCGGCGAGAATCGGTTCGAGCAAGTTCATCGACTACCTCCGGTAGGGCCGTGTCGCTGTGAATTCAAGGGGCACTGCGGCATGATGTCAAAATACCATGAACGACGAACACGCCAACCGCAGCGCAGCGGCCCGGCCGCCCGGATCCGTGCGCGATCCCGGCCATCATTCGATTCGCGAAGACTCCGGCAACGGCAGTCTCGCGGTCGCGCCGTCCCTCGGCGTCACGCTCGACCGTGCCCGCATGCCGCGACGCACCAGCGGCGTGGATGCGCGGATCCTCACGATCAGTACCTACGCGCTCCTGATCGGCGTGGCCGCGGCCTACCTCGCGCAAGCGCTGGTCGCTTTGATCGGACTGGTCACGAACCTCGCGTTCTACGGCCGCTGGTCGACCGCGTTCGTCTCGCCCGCGGGCAATCACTTGGGAGCCTGGGTCGTCCTCGTACCGGTCATCGGCGGACTCGTCGTCGGCGTGATGGCGCGTTGGGGATCCCCCGCGATCCGTGGTCACGGCATTCCCGAGGCGATGGAGCAGATCCTGCGCAACGACTCGAAGATCCCGCCACGGATGACGTTCCTGAAGCCGTTGTCATCCGCGATCGCGATCGGCACCGGCGGGCCGTTCGGCGCGGAAGGACCGATCATCGCGACCGGCGGCGCCTTGGGTTCCTTTCTCGGCCAGGTGTTGCACGTCACCGCGAACGAACGCAAGGTGCTGCTCGCGGCCGGCGCCGCCGCCGGGATGGCGGCGATCTTCGCATCGCCGATCTCGGCGACGATCCTCGCGATCGAACTGCTGCTGTTCGAACTGCGGCCGCAATCCCTGATCCCGGTTGCGCTCGCGACGGTCGCCGCGACGGGGGTTCGCTATGCGACGATAGGTTTCGACGCGGTCTTTCCGATGCCGCCGATCGCGACACCGACCGGTTCCGCGCTGATCGTCTACGTCGTCCTCGGCGCGTGCGTCGGCTTGTGCAGCGTCGGCGTCACCCGCATCGTCTACGGCATCGAGGATGCGTTCGAAAAGATCCCGCTCCATTGGATGTGGTGGCCGGCGATCGGCGGTGTCGCGGTCGGCGCGATCGGCTACGTCGCGCCACTGACCTTCGGCGTCGGCTACACGAATATCCAGGCCATCGTCTCCGGGCGCTTTGCGTTCGATGCGCTCGCGGCGCTGCTGGTGATGAAATTCCTTTCCTGGTCGATCGCGCTCGGCAGCGGCACCTCGGGGGGAACGCTCGCGCCGCTGTTCACGATCGGCGGCGCCCTCGGCGCGATTTGCGGCCAAGTCCTCGCGGCGCACGCCCCGGGACTCGGCGTCGATCCGAGGATCGCGGCGCTGGTCGGGATGGCGGCGATCTTCGCGGGCGCCTCGCGGGCGCTGCTGACCTCGATCGTGTTCGCGTTCGAGACGACGCGCCAGTTCGCCGGATTGCTGCCCTTGCTCGGGGGTTGCACCGCCGCGTATTTCGTCTCGGTGCTGCTGATGCGCACGACGATCATGACCGAGAAGATCGTCCGACGCGGGACGCGGGTACCCGACGAGGTGGCCGCCGACTTCCTCGCTCAGGTACTGGTCGCCGAGGTCTGTACGCGCAGCGTGCGGACGCTGCGGGATACCGCGACGGTCGGCGAGATCCGCGCCTGGTTCGCCGGCGACGACCCGGGCAGCCAGCATCAAGGGTATCCGGTCATCGACGCCGAAGGCCGCTTGCGCGGCGTGATCACGCGCCGGCAGGTGCAGAACGTGCGACTCGCCGATTCGGTCACGATCGCCGATCTCGTGAACCAGGAGCCGATCGTCGTGCAGGAAAGCCATTCCTTGCGCGAAGCGGCCGATCACATGGTCGCGCACTCGGTCGGCCGCCTCGTCGTGCTCGCCGACGCGGCCCCGCACGCGATGGTCGGCATCATCACCCGCGGCGACCTGTTGGCCGCGCACGCGAAGCGGCTGCGCGAAGCGCATCACGCGGAAACCCACATCCGGCTGGGTCGACGGTGAGCCCACCCGGCGAAGGCGCGGCGCGGTCTCACCGCGCCGGTCACTGACCGAGGTTCAGCAGCGCGGCGTTGCCTCCGGTCGCGGTGGTGTTCACCGTCAACGTCCGTTCGTTCGCGAAGCGGGCGAGATAGTGCGGACCACCGGCCTTCGGTCCGGTGCCCGAGAGCCCCGCGCCCCCGAACGGCTGGACGCCGACGACCGCGCCGATCATGTTGCGGTTCACGTAGGTATTGCCGACGCTCGTGGCCCCGTACACGCTGCGCCAGAACGACTCGAGGCGCGTTTGCACGCCGAGGGTGAGGCCGTAGCCGGTCGCGCGGATCGCGGCGATCACTCGATCGATGTCACGCGCGCGGTAGCGGACCAGATGCAGGATCGGACCGAACTCCTCGCGCGTGAGCTGCGATGCCTCGCGCAGTTCGATCAAATGCGGCGCGACGAACGTACCGTGCCGATGGCCCTCGTCGAGCCCGCAGGCCTTGATGATCTTCGCCTCCTTGCGCATGCGCTCGACGTGCGCGCGCAGTTTCTCCGCGGCGACGGCGGTGATCACCGGACCGACGTCGGTCTGCTCGCGAGCCGGGTCGCCGATCACGAGTTCGTCCATCGCGCCGGCGATCATCTCGATGACCGGCTCCGCGACGTCTTCCTGCACGAACAGGATGCGCAGCGCCGAGCAGCGTTGACCCGCGCTCTGGAACGCGGAGGCGACGACGTCGTCGACGACCTGCTCCGGCAAGGCGGTCGAATCGACCAACATCGCGTTCAAGCCGCCGGTCTCGGCGATCAACGGCAGGATGGCGCCGTCCCGCGCGGCGAGCGCCCGGTTGATCGTCTGCGCGGTCGCGGTCGACCCCGTCATCGCGACGCCCGCGAGCGCCGGATGGCGGAACGCGACGTCCCCGAACGCGCGTCCGGGGGCCGGCGTGAATTGCAGCGCCTGCGCGGGCACACCGGCTTCCTGCAAGGACGCGACGAGCCTTCCCGCGACCAGCGGCGTCGGCTCGGCGGGCTTCGCGACGACCGCGTTGCCCGCGGCGAGCGCCGCGGCGACCTGGCCGGTGAAGATCGCGAGCGGAAAATTCCACGGGCTGATGCACGCGAACACGCCGCGGCCCCGCAGCGCGAGCTCGTTCGTCTCGCCGGTGACTCCGGGGAGCCGCGTGGATCCGTCGAAATGCTGGCGCGCCTCGAGCGCGTAGTAGCGGCAGAAGTCGGCCGCCTCGCGCACCTCGGCCACCGCGTCGCCGAGCGTCTTGCCGGCTTCACGGACCAGCAGCTCGTAGAATTCGTTGCGCTTCGACTCGATGATCTCGGCCGCCCGCTCGAGGACCGCCGCGCGCCGCGCGCCGCCGACGCCGTCCCATTCGGGCTGGATCTTCGCCGCCGATTCGAACGCCCGCGCGATCTCCGCGGCACTCGCCTCGCGCAACCGGCCGACCGTTTCACGCCGATCCGCCGGATTCGCGATCGTGACCGCGTCGCCCTCGTGAACCTCGCCGTCGATGATCGGGCCACCACGGTGGATCGCGTCGCGGCGCGCGACCGCCGTGCCGAGCGCGTCGATCACCTGCGGATCGCCGAAATCGACTCCCCGCGAATTGCCGCGATCCGGATAGAGCGCGGCCGGCGTCGGCAGCGACGGGTTCGCGACCGGTTGCAGGCGTTCGAGCTCGCCGACCGGATCGCGAACCACCTCGTCCACCGGCACGTTTTCGTCCATGAAGCGGTTCACGAACGAGGTATTCGCGCCGTTCTCGAGCAGGCGCCGCACGAGGTACGCGAGCAGGTCCTTGTGCTCGCCAACCGGCGCGTACGCCCGCACGGGCGGAAATTCGGGAATTTGGCGCTGCGCCTCCGCATACAGCAGCCCGCCCATTCCGTGCAGCCGCTGGAACTCGTAGACCGCGCCTTGCGGGGCGAGCTCGAGCACGGCGGCGATCGTGAACGCGTTGTGCGTCGCGAACTGCGGATAGATCACGTCCGAGTGCGCGAACAAGCGCCCGGCACATGCGAGATAGGACACGTCCGTCGTGATCTTGCGGGTGTACACGGGATAACCGTCGAGACCCCGCTCCTGCGCGCGCTTGATCTCGCTGTCCCAGTAGGCGCCCTTGACCAGGCGTATGGTCATCCGCCGCGACGCCGAATGCGCGAGCGCGGCGACCCAGTCGATGACGTCGAGCGCCCGCTTGCCGTATGCCTGCACCGCGAGACCGAACCCGGGCCACTCCCGGGTGCGTGCGTCGCGGCTCACGGCTTCGAGCACGTCGAGCGATAGATCGAGGCGATCGGCCTCTTCCGCGTCGACCGTGAGCTGGATGCCAGCGGCGGCGGCGCGCTCCGCGAGCGACGCGACCTTCGGCACGAGCCGGGCGAGGACTCGTTCGCGCTGCGCGAGCGAGTAGCGCGGCTCCAGCGCCGAGAGCTTGATCGAAATCGACGAGGTCTGGTGCGGCGCCCGACCCCGGGTGGCGCCGCCGATCGCGTCGATCGCGTGCACGTACGAGTCGAAATACCGGTCGGCGTCGCGGAGCGTGCGCGCACCCTCGCCGAGCATGTCGAACGAACACAGTGCGAGCGCTGCTTCCGCGGCGCTGCGTTTAGATCGG
>JAJYFF010000079.1 GCA_021785405.1 Pseudomonadota bacterium
GAACGCCCGGGGGAACTACGACGTGACGCACAGCAGTGCGGTGTTCATCTTCGGCCGCGATGGCCGCTCCGCCGCGGTCGTCGAGCCGAGCGACGGCGTCGCGGCGATCCGCGATACCTTGCGTCGGCTTGCGGGTCCGGCGTGAGCGGCGCGATCACCGCCGAGATCACGCTCGCGATAGACCTCGCGGACCTGCCCGTCGGCGAGATGATCGCCCGCGAGGCCGGTGGCCGCGCGGTCCTGGTCTGCCATACGCGCGAGGGCGTGTTCGCGGTCGACGATCTGTGCTCGCACGCGGAAGCACACCTGTGCGAAGGGCGACTACGCGGGATCCGCGTGACCTGCCCGCTGCACGGTGCGGCCTTTGACGTCCGCAGCGGCGCGGTGCTCAAGGGACCCGCGAGACAGCCGATTCGCAGCTACGCCGTGCGCAGCGACCGCGCGCGCGCGTGGGTCACGGTGCCCGCCGATGCGCACGACGCCGATGCGTCGAGCGCCGACCCGCTGTGATAGATTAACCGGCCATTCCATGGGCGGACGGAGCCAGACCCCGATGCAGATGAACGACATTCGCGCGATCGTCACCGGCGGCGCCTCGGGATTGGGATTCGCGACCGCGGAGCGCATCGTGCGCGCGGGCGGCAAGGCCGTGCTCCTCGACCTGAACGAGGCGCAGGGCGCGGCGGCGGCCGCCTCGCTCGGCGCGAATGCGACGTTCCTGCGGACCGACGTCAGCGACGAACCCGCCGTCGACGCGGCGGTCGCGCGCGCCGCTGACTGGCTCGGGGGCTTGAACGCGGCGGTCAATTGCGCCGGCGTCGCGACGCCCGGGCGGCTCGTCGGCAAGCAAGGGCCGCTGGCCGGCGCCGCATTCCGCAAGGTCATCGAGATCAACCTCGTCGGTACGGTGCTGGTCGCGAAGGCTGCGGCGGTCGCGATGCAACGGAACGCGCCGAACGCCGAGGGCGAGCGCGGCGTGATCGTGATGACCGCGTCGGTCGCCGCGTTCGACGGTCAGATCGGGCAGATCGCGTACTCGGCCTCGAAAGGCGGAATCGTCGGGTTGACGCTACCGATGGCGCGCGAGCTCGCCTCGTCCGGGATCCGCGTCGTCACCGTCGCGCCGGGCCTGTTCCTCACGCCGATGATGAAGGGCCTGCCGCAGGAGGCGCAGGACTCGCTCGGCAAGCAAACCCCCTTCCCGCCGCGGCTTGGCCGCCCCGAGGAGTACGCGGCACTGGTCGCGCAGATCTTCGAGAACGTGATGCTGAACGGCGAGACGATCCGGCTGGATGGCGCGGTCCGAATGGCCCCGCGCTGAGCGCGCGCGGGCCCACCCGCTCGCACTCGCCGCCGGCGCGCTCTTACCGGTCGTCGCCGCCGCGCTCCTCGGCCAGCGCGCAACGCTGCCGAACCTCGCGCCGTGGTACGCCGGACTCGCGAAGCCCGCGTTCAACCCGCCGAACGCGATCTTCGGCCCCGTCTGGGGCGCGCTCTACGCCACGATGGCCTACGCCGCGTGGCGCCTCTTGCGCCACGTTCCGGCGGGCCCCGAACGGCGCGTCGCGCTCGCGCTGTTCTTCTTGCAGCTCGCGCTGAACGCTGCCTGGTCGTGGTGCTTCTTCGGACTGCATCGGCCACTTCTGGGACTGGTCGACATCCTGCCGCAGTGGCTCGTGATCCTCGCGACGATCAAATGGTCCTGGCGGCTGGATCGGCGCGCGGGCGCGAGCCTCGTGCCGCTCGCGCTCTGGGTCGGCTTCGCCGCGGTGTTGAACTTCGCGATCTGGCGCCTGAACCGGTGATGGAGACGCTGAAGCTCATCCTGCGCGTGATCGTCCTGCCGCCGGCCGCACCGATCCTCGTCGTGATCGTGGGCGCGCTCGCGTGGCGGCGTGCGCCGCGGCTCGCCCGTGCGCTCGTGTTCACGGGTGCGATCGCGCTCGGACTCTTGTCGACGGGGTTCGTCGCCGACCGCCTCGAGCGGCTCGCGGACCGGGTCCCGGCGCTGCCCCCGGCCGAGGTCACTTCGACCGGCGCCGAGGCGATCGTGATCCTCGGTGGGCCGAGCCACCGCGCGTTCGCACCGGAGTACGGCGGTCCGGCCGCCTACGCCGAGCTCCTCGAGCGGCTGACGTACGGCGCTTGGCTCGCGCACCGAACCGGCTTGCCGGTGCTCGTCACCGGCTATCAGGACGAAGCGATCGCCATGCGCGACACGCTGATCCGGAATTTCGGGATCACGCCCCGCTGGGTGGACGAGCACGCATTCGACACCTACGAGAACGCGAGCAACGCGGCGCGGCTGCTGCGCCGCGCGCAGATCGACCGCATTCTGTTGGTGTCGACCGCGGCGCATCTGTGGCGCGCGGAGCATGAATTCGCCGCGACCGGCCTCACCGTCGTCGCCGCGCCCGTCGACCTCGGTACGCCTGCGCCGGTGAGCTGGCGCGATTTCCTAACGAGCGCGCACGCCCTGCTGATCTCCACCAGCGCTCTGCACGAGCTGCTCGGTGACGCCGTTCGCGTCGCATTCGCGCGGAGCGGCATCCGCCGGCACCGCGATCGCGGTCAGCACGTAGCGACCGTCCCAGCGGTAGCGACCGCTCAGGGCCGCTAGCCCGGCCGGCGCCGCGCCGCAAAAGCGCACGCCGAACGCACCGCGGTCGCTCGCGGCCGGCTGCGGGTCGAGCTCGACGTCCTGGAAGCCGAGACGCAGCCCGAGCCAGGCGTACAGGCACTTGTAGATCGCTTCCTTCGCCGAGAACAGCAGCGTCGCCGCCGCCACACGCTCGGCGGGCGGAAGATCCCCGACCCAGTGGAGTTCGGCCGGGACGGCGATCCGCCGCCAAAGATGCTCGCCCACCGCCTCGCGCCGTTCGACGTCGAGGCCGAGCGCCGCGAAATCCCGGCGGTGCGCGACCGCGGCCGCGGCGTACTCGGCGGTGTGCGCGATGCTGCCGACGAAGGACTCCGGCCACAGCGGCCGGCGGTCCGCACCCCGGCCGATCAGCGCGCCGTCCAATCCGAGGCGCGCGAGCGCACGGCGCGCGCACTGGCGGCCTGCGGCGAACTCCCGTCGCCGCTGCGGCGCGGCGCGACCGAGCGACTCGGATTCGGCTTCCGAGAGCGCCTCGGGCTCCGGGTTCCCGCACCACTCGACCGCGACGATGCCGGGTGGGAACAGCGCTTCGAACGCGCCCGCCCCGCACCGCAGCTCCCCTTTCGTTCCTCGATGTTCGATCGCCATGGCCCCAGTGTACGGCACCTCGGGGTGCCGATTGATGCTCTCTATCGACGCTATCGGTTTTTCCGACTTCTCCATGCAATGGAACGCGCGTAGCCTTGTCCCTTTCAGTGGTTGAATCGCAAGGAGAGACCTATGCATCTGAAGGGCAGCAAGACCGAGAAGAACTTGAAGGACGCCTTCGCGGGCGAGTCGCAAGCGAATCGCCGTTACCTCTACTTCGCGGCCAAGGCCGACGTCGAAGGCTTCAACGACGTTTCGACGGTGTTCCGTTCGACCGCGGAAGGGGAAACCGGGCATGCGCACGGGCACCTCGAGTACCTCGAGGCGGTCGGCGATCCGGCGACCGGTCTGCCGATCGGGCCGACCAAGGACAACCTGAAGGCGGCGATCGCCGGCGAGACCCACGAGTACACCGACATGTACCCGGGAATGGCCAAGACCGCCCGCGAAGAGGGTTTCAGCGACATCGCGGACTGGTTCGAGACGCTCGCGAAGGCCGAGCGTTCGCACGCGAACCGCTTCACCAAGGCGTTGGAGTCGCTGTAAAGCACGCGATCCGGCCTGCGTGCCGGCGCCGCTCACGCGGCGTCGGTGCGCCAGCGCCGGGGCGCGCACCGCGCCCGGGCGAAACGAAAACAAGAACGGAGTCAGCGAGATGAGCAGCGAGAAGAGCGCGACCGGTGCGCGCGAAGGCGGCCTCGAGGCCCCGACCCGGCACCCGATCGATTGGAAGAACCCCGCGTTCCGCGACGAGACCGCGCTCTTCCAGGAACTCGAGCGGGTGTTCGACATCTGCCACGGCTGCCGGCGCTGCTTCAGCCTGTGCAACTCGTTCCCGACACTGTTCGACGCGGTCGACGAGTCGCCGAGCGGCGAGCTCGACGGCGTGCCGAAGGAGGTGTACTGGAAGGTCGTAGACCACTGTTACCTCTGCGACATGTGCTACATGACCAAGTGCCCCTACGTGCCGCCGCACCCCTGGGCGCTCGATTTCCCGCATTTGATGCTGCGGGCGAAGGCGGTGAAGTTCGAACGCGGCGAGACGAGCTTCCGTGACAAGGTCCTGTCCTCGACCGATCGGGTCGGCGCGATCGCCGGGATCCCGGTGGTCGCATCGATCGTGAACGCCGCGAACCGTTCCGCGACCGGGCGGCGGCTGCTCGAGAAGACCCTCGGCGTACACCGCGACGCGCCGGTCCCCGAATACCACACCGACACGTTTCGCCGCCAAGAGGCCCGGCGCGCGAAGCCGGACGTGCAACCCGTCGCGACCCCGCAGACCCGCGGACGGGTCGCGATCTTCGCGACCTGCTACTGCAACCGGAACGAGCCGCAGATCGACGCGGACCTCGTCGCGGTGCTCGAGCACAACGGCATCGAGGTCAAGCTGGTGCCCTCGGAGAAGTGCTGCGGAATGCCGAAGCTCGAACTCGGCGACCTGAAGTCCGTCGAGCGGCTGAAGGACGAGAACGTCCCGGCGATGCTGCGGGTGATCGAGGAAGGCTACGACATCGTCGCCGCGATCCCCTCGTGCGTGCTGATGTTCAAGCAGGAACTGCCGTTGATGTTCCCCGAGGACGCGGCGGTCCAAACCGTGCGCAAGCACATCTTCGATCCGTTCGAGTACTTGATGCTGCGCCACCAAGCCGGCCTCCTGCGCACCGACTTCCAGCGCGAGCTCGGCAAGGTCGCCTACCACGTGCCCTGCCACCTGCGGGTGCAGAACTTGGGGCTCAAGACCCGCGACGTATTGAAGCTCATCCCCGGAACGACGCTCGAGGTGATCGAGCGTTGCTCGGGCCACGACGGTACCTATGCCGTGAAGCAGGAATTTCACGACATCTCGATGAAGATCGGCCGCCCGGTCATGCAACGGGTCGAGCAATCGGGGGCCGAATGGTATTCCAGCGACTGCCCGATGGCGGGGCACCAGATCGAGAACGGCTTGACCGGCGAACGCGCGCCCACGCACCCGCTCAGCTTGCTGCGCGTCGCCTACGGAATCTAGGAGACACGAACTCATGGCTACGATCGAAACCCGCGCCCACGCGACGCCTCGGCTCACTCACGCGGACCTGATGTCGCTCGAAGCGTACGCGCGCGAGCGCGATGCGTTCCGCACGCGCCTGCTCGCGCACAAGCGGCTGCGCAACCTCTCGGTCGGCCCGCACACGACCTGGTGCTTCGAAGACCGCCTCACGGTTCAGTACCAGATCCAGGAGATGCTGCGCGCCGAGCGGATCTTCGAAGCGGAGGGCATCCAGGAAGAGCTCGACAGCTACAACCCGTTGATACCGGACGGTACGAACCTCAAAGCGACGCTGCTGATCGAGTACTCGAACGCCGACGAGCGGCGTGTCGCCCTCACCCAGCTGAAGGGGATCGAGCGGCGCTGCTGGGTCGGTATCGGCGGGGAGCGCGTGTTCGCGATCGCCGACGAGGACCTGGAACGCGAGAACGAGGAGAAGACGTCGGCGGTGCACTTCCTGCGCTTCGAGCTACCGCCCAGCGCCCGCGCCGCCGCGAAGGCCGGCGCCTCGATCGAACTCGGGATCGATCACCCGGCCTACCGGTATTCCGTCACGCTGAGCGCCGAGTCGGCGAGGTCGCTGGCGGCGGACCTCGCGTAAGCCGGCACGCGCGCCGCGGCGGCGCGCAACTGCGCCGTCGTCGATCGACTGCCGTCATGACTCCATCCCGGCGGGCCGAACAGGTAGCCGATGCGCTGGCGCAAGGTCAGATCGCGTCGCATCAAGTCCCGTGCGATCGCGTAGTACTCGTGGAGCGCAATCCGGACCGGATTGAAGGTGCCGAGGTTCTTCACGATGCCGTAGCGCGGCGGCTCGTCCGCACGCTCCGCGACGAATGAACCGAACAGTCGGTCCCAGATCATGAACACTCCGGTGTAATTGGCGTCGAGATACCGAGGATTGCTCGCATGGTGCACCCGGTGATGCGACGGAGTGTTCAGGAGCCACTCGAACCAACCCGGCATCTTGTCGACGCACTCGGTGTGGATCCAGAACTGGTAGATCAGGTTGACCGTGAAGGCCAGCGCGACGAGCGCCGGGTTGAACCCGATGAACGCGAGCGGAATCCCGAGCAAGGTCAAGCCGCTGAATTCCGAGGTCCAACTCTGCCGCAAGTTCGTCGACAGGTTGTAGTGCTGGCTCGAGTGATGCACGACGTGCGAGGCCCAGAACCAGCGCGAGCGATGGCTGATCCGGTGAAACCAGTAGTAGCGGCAATCCTCCAGCACGAACGCGATCGCGAACGACCACCAGGTGAAGGGGATGTCGTACCAGCGGTGGTGGTAGGCGTAGAGCACCCCGCCGAAGTACATCCAGCTGAGCATCCCCCAGAAGAACACGCTACCGACGCTGACCGCGACGTTCGCGAGCGTATCGCGCAGTTCGTACTCCGCCTTGATCTTGCCCCTCGCCGCGAGCGCGGCCTCGAGGGGAATCAACAGCAACAGCAGCAGCTGAACGAGCAACGCGACCTGCATGTAGATCGGATCAGGCATCGCGCACCGCCTGTCGAGCGTCCGGCCCCGCACCGGCGCGCAGCGCGCCGAGCCGATCGAGCCAGCGACGGCGCAGCGCCGGATCCGCGATGCGCACGCAAGCACGCGGCCACCCGAAATCGGCGAAACGCAGTGTGATCGAGCCATCGTCGGTCGCGTCGACGCCGACGATTTCGCGCGGATCGAGCGAGCGCGCGGCCCAACGACGCCCGCGCCGCTCGACCAAGCCAAGGCTCCCGTCGTCGAGTTCGAGCAACGCCGCTCGGCCGTCCGCGGCCAGGGTCGCGCGACCGTGAGCGCGGGGATCGAGCGCGCGCCACTGCCCGAGCGCTTGATCGGGGTCCGTCAAGCGCGCCTCATCGACACCGCGGCGACGGTACAGTATCCCGAGCAACACCACGCCGAGGGCCACGTTCGCGCCGATCGAGATCGCCAGTGCGTCCATGGCAGCTGATTAGCACGAGCGCGGCCCGCCTGACAAGCGCCCGCCGAGCGCTCGTGGATCAGGCCTTCGCGGCGGCGCGATCGAACAACCGATCGGCGACGAACGGGTTGTCGCGCCGCTCCCGCCCGAAGGTCGAGGTCGGTCCATGGCCCGGGACGAAGCGCACGTCGTCGCCGAGCGGGAAGAGCTTCTCCCGGATCGAACGGATCAGCGCGGCATGATCGCCCCGGGGAAAGTCGGTCCGGCCGATCGAGCCCGCAAACAGCACGTCGCCGACGAACGCGAGCCGCTCGCGCGCGTGGAAGAACACCACGTGCCCCGGGGTGTGCCCGGGGCAGTGCAGCACCGCGAACCTCTCCCCGCCCACCGTGACCTCGTCACCGTCCGTGAGCCAGCGGTCGGGCACGAACGCGCGGGCCGGCGGGAAGCCGTAGGTACGTGCCTGATCCGGCAACGCCTCGATCCAGAACTGATCCCCGACGTGCGGCCCGATGATCGGCACCCCCCGACGCTGCGCGAGCTCGGCCGCCCCCGAGGCGTGGTCGAGATGCGCGTGCGTCAGCCAGATCGCGCGCAAGGTCACGCCGTGCTCGTCGATCGCGGCGAGGATCCGATCGAGGTCACCGCCCGGATCGATGACGGCGCCTTCGTGGGTGCGTTCGTCCCAGACGAGGGAGCAGTTCTGTTCGAACGCCGTGACCGGCACGACGAGCACGCGCATCGAGCGACTCCATTTCGCGGATCTTCGGGGATCGCTACGATACCCGATTTGCCGGCCCGCGGCGCATAATGGACGGCGAGTTCCTCGGAAGCCGCGGTGGGTGCTCGCGATGCGAACGCACGATGAGTGTCAGCAGCGCTCGGACGGCCGCGAACCGGTCCTCGGGTGGCGGCGCACGTTCGGCGACGCCGATGAGCAGGCCGCCTGCCTCGACTCGCTCTATCCGCAACGCTACGACCAGCTCGGCGCCGGGCGCTTTCGCGGCGAGATGATCCGCATCGATCTCGGCGGCGTGATCGTGGTCCGCGAACGCGTGAATCGCCGGTTGATGCAGACCGGCTCGATGGGCAGCCCGTCGATCGGCTGGCTGCTCGCGAGCGAGGGTCGGTTTCGATTCAATCGCGAGGAGTTCGCGCCGCGCAGCGCGATCTTCTACCGGCAAGGCAGCGAGTTCGAGATCCAGGCCGCGCCGTCGGATTTGATCGGGCTCGCGATCGTGCCCGAGCAACTCCCCCACGCGGCGAGGTGGCTCGCACCGCTCGGCGCGCCCGGGGCGTGCGAGGGGGTCCGGCGCTTGCCCGAGACCGTGCAGGCGCGCCTGCAGCACGCGGCGCAGCGGGCGCTCGCGCTGCTCGACGCGGGGCCGGACTCGCTGTCGGCCGCGCGAGCCGGCACGCTGCGCCGAGAGCTCATCGAACTGATGCTCACGGTCGCCGCGCTGCCCCGCACCGACGCGCCGCGCCGGCGCGGACGTGCCCGCACCTTCGAGCGCGCCGTGCTCGCCGCACAGCGCGACCTCGCGGCCGACCTCGCGCACCGCGTCTCGATCGAGGCGCTGTGCCGGCGGATCGGTGTGTCGCGCCGCAATCTCTTCTACGCGTTCGACGAGGTGCTCGGCCTGTCGCCGTCCCGTTATCGACAAACCCTGCGCCTGAACGCGGTCCGTCGCGCGATCAAGGCCCGGAGTCATGGCGCGGTCCCGATCGCCGAAATCGCGTGGACCGCGGGGTTCGCGCACCCCAGCCGGTTCGCGGCCGAGTACCGGCGTCTGTTCGGCGAACGCCCCTGCGAGACGCCGCGTCGCGTCCTCGATCCCGCCCGGCGCCGCCCCACCGCCGACTGACCTCCGGCCGCCCGGGAGGCGCCGGCGCGATTTCTGCACTTTTCGGCTAATCCCCGCCGGCGCTCGGCGCCTACGCTTCGTCGACCGACACCGTGTCG
>JAJYFF010000024.1 GCA_021785405.1 Pseudomonadota bacterium
CCGCTGATCGCTGGAGGCGCGCGCGAAGATCGCGTTCAGTCCGGCGATGTCATCGGCCGCGAACGGCGCCGAACGCGGCAGGATCGCGCTGCGGCTCATCCCGCGGCTCCCACGCGGCGCGCGGCGTGCACCGCACGGCGCGGTGGCGCGAGCGTCGCGCCGAGCCCGGCCACGGCGCCGATCACCACGAGGGTCGCCGCGGGCGGCAGACCGAGCGCGACGCGGGCCGCCGCGCCGAGCGTGGTGTGCACCACCTGCTCGCGCGGCGTCGTCGCATCGAGCACGAACGCGACGGGCTCGTCGTCCGGGCGTCCGCCGTCGATCAATGCGGTAGCAATCCTGCCGATGTGCTTGCGCGCCATGTAGAGCACCAAGGTATCCGCGGCGCGGCCCAAGGCCCGGAAGTCGACCTCGGCTCCCTCCGGCCCGGCCTCCCCGGTCGCGAACACGACGCTGCGGGCGAGCCCCCGATGGGTGATCGGCACGAGGGCGGCACTGGTCGCGCCGATGCCCGCGGAGATCCCCGGAACGACGCGGAACGCGATGCCGGCCGCGGCCAGCGCGAGGCACTCCTCGCCACCGCGTCCGAACACGAACGGATCTCCGCCTTTCAGTCGCAG
The DNA here is from genome assembly GCA_021785405.1 of Pseudomonadota bacterium. GTDB lineage: Bacteria > Pseudomonadota > Gammaproteobacteria > Steroidobacterales > Steroidobacteraceae > Bog-1198. The sequence continues at coordinate 621 of JAJYFF010000024.1, forward strand.
CACGCGCGATCCCCGGCGGGCGTGGGCGATCAGCTGCTCGTGGATCGCCCATTGCGGGGTTTGCGCACCGCCGGCGCGCTTGCCGGCCGCGATCCGCGGTGTCGTCCCCGGCGCGAGCGCGAGGATCTCGGCCGACACCAGCGCATCGTGCACGATCACGTCGGCGGTTTCGATCGCGTGCAGCGCGGCGATCGTGAGCAACGCCGGATCGCCGGGGCCCGCCCCCGCGAGCCAGACGGTGCCCGGCACGAATTCCGGATGACGGATCATGCGAGCCACCCCCGCTCCGTTGCGAGCGCCGCGATGCGGCGCGCGGTTTCGACGGGCGCGACGCCGGCGTCGCGCCAGTCCGCGCGCAAGCGGCGGACCTCCGCGACCCGCTCGCCCCACTCCGCGCCGAACCTCGTTTCGAGGTGGCCGCGGATCACGCGCGCCAGACCCGGCGCGGCCCCGGCGGTCGAGACCGTCAACAGCAGGTCGCCGCGGCGCACCTCGGCCATCGAGTGGAAATCGCACAGCGCCGGCACGTCCTCGACGTTCACGAGCACCCGGGCCGCGCGCGCACGCTGCGCGAGCGCGCGGGCCGCGTCCGACGGCACGTCCACGATCCACAGCGCGTGCAGGCTCGCCAGGACGTCCGCGCCGATGGCGGCGTCCGGGAAGCCGCGCGCGTCCGCGGCACCGGCGGCGCGCAGCGCCGCGAGACGACGAGCGGCCCGCTCGCCCGTGCCGACCACGGCCAGGCGAGCGAAACGCGGATCGAGAGCGATCGGGATCATCGAGCGTCCAGTCCTAGAGCGACCCATGAGAGAAAGTTATTCTATTGACTCGCGATCAGATCCGCAAAAAAAGTGGTTTTTTATCGTATAATTTGCAAAAATAGGAAATAATTTTATATCCGGAGGCCACGACAGCATGATCGACACCCCTCGAGCGGCGCCGCTGGATGCGATCGATCGGGCGATCCTCCGCCTGCTCGCGCGAGACGCCACGCCGTCGATCACCGCGATCGCCGAGGCGGTCGGCTTGTCCGCGACGCCGTGTTGGAAACGCATCAAGCGCTTGGAAGAGTCGGGCGTGATCCTCGGTCGGGTCGCACAGCTCTCACCCGAGCGGCTCGGCTACCCGGTCTCGGTGTTCGTGTCGGTCGAGGCCGCGGATCACTCCGTCGACTGGCTGCAGCGATTCGCGGAGGTGGTCGCGACGATGCCCGAAGTCGTCGGCGCCTGGCGGATGAGCGGCGACGTCGACTACCTGCTGCACGTGATGACCCCGGACATTCCCGCCTACGACGCGTTCTATCGCCGGCTGATCACCGCGGTGCCGATGCGCAACGTGAGTTCCCGCTTCGCGATGGAACGGATGAAATCCGCGCCACCGCCGATCTAGCGCGCGGCCACCGCCGATCTAGCGCGCGGCGAGCGCCGCGGCCGCGCGGGTCAAGGGTCCGGTTTCCTTGATCCGCTTCAAGCAGATCGTCGTCGAGAAGCGCGCGACGCCCGGCAGCCGGCACAGTTCGTCGCGCAGCAGCGAGTCGAGATGCTCCACGTCCGCGCTCACGACCTTCAGGAGGTAATCCTCCTCCCCGGCCGTCGTGAAGCATTCGATGATCGCCGGATGTTCGCGCACCGCGCGCTCGAAGTCGCCGTGCCGGCCGAACTCGACCCGAACCTGGACGAACGAGGTGAGGTTCAAGCCGAGCGCCCGCGGATCGATCGACGCGTGGTAGCCGCGAATCACCTGACGCCGCTCGAGCTCGCGCACGCGATTCCAGCAAGGGGTCTTCGACAACGCGACGCGCTCGGCCAATGCCGCGAAGGGTTGGCGTGCGTCCTCCTCGAGCGCCGCGAGGATCGAGAAATCGTGGCTGTCCAAGTCGAAGGCCACCGTCGTCACCCAAGGTCGGTCGGAATTTTATCCTGTTCGATGATCTTTTTTAAGTCCTTTGTTCTTTCACCCCCAGGAATCTCGCCGATCAAAGGGACATTGGTCTTGGCGATTCCGCTTATCCTTCTGCTTCAGGTTCAACGCTGTTTTTTCATGGCGTTACGAGGTCTATCCGATGTCGTTTGACCATCTTGCGGCGCTCCCTGCCGATCCGATGCTCACGTTGATGCAGCGCGCCAAAGCCGATTCCGGCGCAAGAAAGATCGACCTGGGTGTTGGCGTTTATCAGAACGCGGAGGGCCGCACCCCGGTGTTCGATTCGGTGAAGCAGGCGGAATTCGCGCTGTGGCAAACCCAGTCGACCAAGGCCTATGTCGGCGCCGCCGGCGACGTCGACTACGTCGAACGACTCGCCGAGCACGCACTCGGCGGCAGCGCCGGGCTCGCGGGAATCCAGACGATCGGGGGCACCGGCGCGCTGCGGCTCGCGGGCGAACTGCTCGCCCGCGGGTTACCGGAGCGGCGGATCTGGATCGGGTTGCCGACCTGGACCAATCACGAGCCCTTGTTGCGGGCCGCGGGCTTGCGGATCGCGCATCGTGACCTCAACGATCCGACGCGCGGCACCTTGCGTCACGAAGCGCTGCTCGACGCGTTGCGCGAAGCGCGCGCGGGCGATGCGTTCCTGCTGCAAGCGAGCAGCCACAACCCCACCGGCTTCGATCCGGACCCCGCCCTGTGGCAGGCCTTCGCCGACGTCGCGGTCGCCCGCCGGCTCGTTCCGCTCGTGGACCTCGCCTACCAGGGGCTCGGGTCCGGCTGGCGCGAGGACGTCGAGCCGATCGCACCCTTGCTCGAACGCGTGCCGCAACTCCTGATCGCGTACTCCTGCGACAAGAACTTCGGCCTGTATCGCGAGCGCGTCGGCGCCCTGTACTACCGCGGCGCGTCCGGTGAAGAGACCGCCCGGCTCCGGGAACATCTGGTGGCGATCGCGCGGGTGAGCTACTCGATGCCCTCGGACCACGGCGCGGCGATCGTGCGCACGATCCTCGCCGATCCCCGCTTGCGCTCGGTCTGGCGCGACGAACTCGCCGCCGCCCGGGATCGCGTCGCCTCGATCCGCGCGACGCTTGCGCAGCGTGGTCGCATCGGCGCGGTCGACCTCGCCTCGCTCGCCGCGGGCCGCGGATTGTTCGCCCAGTTGCCGCTGTCCGCCCCGACGATCCAGCGGTTGCAGGCAGAGCATTCGGTCTACCTCGCGCCGTCGGGCCGCATGAATCTCGCCGGGCTCAACGAACACAACCTCGAGCGATTCCTCACCGCGCTCGACGCCGCGCAACGTCGCTCCGCCGCCTGAAGCCCGCGGGCGCGCGCGCCCGCGCGCTCAGCCGGGTGCGCTCGCCGACTGGGCGCGCGCCACCTGATCGGTGATCGCGAGCGCGACTTCGAGCGCCGCCAAGCCGTCTTCGCCGGTGACCGGCGGCGGCGAGCCGCTCTGCGCGGCCGCGAGGAACGCGGCGATCTCGTCGCGCAGCGCATCGCCCGCCTCGTAACTGGTTTCGTCGATCGCGACCGCCGGCGCGCCGTCGGTGGTTCGCGCGGGATCCTTGCGGATCAGCGTACGCACCTTCTGGTGCAGGTCGATCGAGACGTACGCGTCGTCCTGGAACAGCCGCAGCTTGCGCTCGGTCTTCATGCTCACGCGGCTCGCGGTCGCGTTCGCGACGCAGCCGTTCGCGAACCGCAGCCGCGCGTTCGCGATGTCGATCGCTCCGGAGAACACGCGGGTCCCGACCGCATCGACCGACACGACCGGCGAGCGCACGATGCTGAGGATCAGATCGATGTCGTGGATCATCAGGTCGAGCACGACGTCGACGTCCGTGCCCCGCGCCTTGAACGGCGCGAGCCGCGCACACTCGATGAACCGCGGCACCGTCAAGATCGGCTGCAATGCGCGCATCGCCGCGTTGAAGCGTTCGAGGTGTCCGACCTGCAGGATCCGTCCGACCCGCTCCGCGGTCGCGATCAGGTCGCGCGCCTGCGCGATCGTGACCGTCATCGGTTTCTCGACGAGCACGTGCGCGCCGCCCTCGAGAAAATCGACGGCGATCGCATGATGCGTCGGCGTCGGGGTCACGATGCTGACCGCGTCGACGCGCCCGACCAGCGCGCGATGATCGGCGTGGGCCGCGACCCCGAGTTCGCTCGCCAAGGCGGCGCGCGCGGCAGGGTCGGGATCGACGATCCCGACCAGCGTCGAATGCTCGAGCGTCGCGTATTTCTGCGCGTGAAACCGCCCAAGGTAGCCCGCGCCGACGACGGCGGTGCGCATCATCGCCGCGCTCGGAACGCGGCGGGTGCTGTCGACAACGACTCTTCCACGGCCCGCATTCTAGCGCGCGGGCCGGCGCGCGTGCGGCCCGCGTCCGCGGATTGGTTTAGAATCCGCCGATGGCCCGCAAACCCGCGTCGAAGAAAAAGCCCGCCCGCCGAGCGCCCGCCAAGGGCCGCGTGCGCCATGAACTGCTGCTCGCGCTCGGGTGGCTCGCGTTCGGTGCGTTCGCGCTGCCGGTGCTGATCTATCTCAGCGGCATCATCTTCCTCGGCCGCTACGACGGCGCGAGCCTCGGTCGGACGTTCGGCGCGGTACTGCTCGGTCTCGGTACGCCCTCGCCCGCGTCCTGGACCGTCGTCCTCGGACCGTACGGGTTGATACTGCTGCTGCGGGTGCTGCGTTGGGGCTGGTCGCTCGGCTCGATGCGGCGCACCTGAAGCGTGACGCGCGTCGCGAAATCGCGCGCCCGGAACGCCCTGCCGATCGCGATTTGAGACGATCCGGTTACGCGTGCGGCGCGGGGGCCGCGGCGCGGCCCATCGCGAACGAATTTCGAGGACGACGACGATGACGAACGGCGACGATTCGAAGCCGCGGGTGGAACCGCTCTTCAGTTTCGGCACTCGGGAACTCGCGGACACGGATCGCGCGACGAGCCGCCGTACCGGCCGCCGTTCCAGCGGTCGCCGCGATCTCGCGAGCCTCGGACCTGGCGAGAGAGGCTACGGATTCGATCCGTACAACAACAGCGGCCGGCGGGATCCGTCGCGCCGATCGTGACGCCCGTGGCCCTGTAGGCGCCGGCGGCTCGCGCTCGCGATGCGTCGGCCCACCGCCTCGTACAACCGCAGATCGAGCAGCGTCCCGCGCAGATGCCAGGACGGCGAGTAGCGATCCCCCGGCCGCTGATAGCGCGTGGTGTAGTACTCGTCCAGGCGGGCGGCACCCCAGCGCGGCCCCATCGCGGCATCGTCCAACCCGCCGATCGCATACAGCGCGGGCACCCCGTGCGCTGCGAACACCGCGGCATCCGATCGAAGATAACGCTCGCGGAGCGGTTGCGGATCCGGTTGGACGACCCGCCCCTGGAATTCGGCGGCCTTCGCGAGGAACGGGGCGAGCGGTGATTTCGCCGGGCCCAGCGAGGCGACGTCCCGGGTCGGTCCGCCGACGTGCAGGATCGCCACGTTCACGTCGGCGACGGTGCGCGGCAGCGGATAGAGCGGATGCTCGACGTAATAGCGGGCGCCGAGCGCCCCGTACTCCCCGCCGGTCGTTGCGAGGAAGACGATCGAGCGCGCCGGCCGTGGCACCGCGCGCGCGAACGCTTGCGCGAGGATCAGCCAGCCGGCGGTGCCGGTCGCATCGTCGATCGCGCCGGGGAGCACCTGCCCGGCGTCGCGACCCGCACCATGGCCGAGACCGTCCCAGCGCGTCGTATAGACGAGGTATTCGCGCCGCCGCTCGCCGCCCGGCACGATCGCGACCAGATTCGGCGACGTGAAGCGCCGGACGGTCGCTCGGACGCCGCCGTCCGCCGTGAGCGCGAGCGGTTGCGCCCGAAAGCCCGGCCGCTCCGCCCGTGCGGCGGCCGCCGCGAAGTTCGCGCCCGCGGCCGCGAACCAGCGGCGCGCCTCGCGCGAACGAATCCAACCCTCGACCGCCGCGCTCGCGGCATGTCCGTCGACGGCGGGCGCCTCGATGACGCCGTTCCCGTAGCGGTTCACGATCGCCGGCCAGGGCACCGCGAACGGCCCGGGTCGATGGATCACGAGGACGCCGGCGGCTCCGTGCGCCGAGGCCGCGGCGAGTTTCTCCCGGGCGAGCGCGAACCGCCCAGCGGGTCCCGCACTGCGCCGTGCCCAGGCGGTCGGCGCACCTGCGAGCACGAGCACGGTCGCACCGCGAACGTCGACGCCCGCGTAGTCGTTCCAGCCGAGCGCGGGCGCGTCGATGCCGTAGCCGACGAACACGACGCGGCTGTGCCGCAAGGTGCCGAGCCCGTTCTCGCGCGGCGTCCACAGCACCGCGTCGGCGGCGTCGACCGGCACGTCCGGCGCGCCGCCGCGCGCCGCGGTGATCGACAGGGCGGGCGGCGCGCTGGGATCGATCGCGACCATCGGGACTTCCTGTCGGTACGAACCGTGGTTCCCGGGCTTCGCCCCGAAGCGTCGCAAGCGGTCGATCAGGTAGGCCGCCGCCCGCTCCGCGCCCGCGCTGCCGGGGCGCCGTCCCTCGAACTGGTACGACGCGATCGCGGCCACCAGTCGCCGGTATCCCGCGTCGTCGAATTGCGACGGCGCCGGTGGATGACGTGGTGTCGTCGAACACGCGCCCAGCGAAACCAGTGCCGCGAACGCGGCGGCACGCAGGGGTCCCCTCGAGGTTCGCCGGATCACGACACCGGTCCCGCTAGCCGCGCATCAAGAACCACAGCCCGCCGGCACCGACCGCCACGGCGGTCGCGAGGTGCGCGAGCCCTCGCCACGGGCGCGCCCGCAACTGACCGATGAAACTCAGCGACGCCAGCACGGTCATTGAGAGCAACACGGCGATCGCGCCCGGGCGGTGCGGAATCTCGCCGGCGAGCCTCGGGTCGGAGTGCGCGACCACCACCCAGATCAGCGCGAGTCCCGCGAGCGTGAAAGTCGCCGATATGCAGGTGCCGAGGAGGATGCCGAACAACACCGTGAGCGGACGCATACTGCGGATCTCATATACAATCGCCGATGCCCGATCGAGCGCCAAATGGCCGATCGGAGCCCAAGCTTACCCGTAAATTCGGATCAGTTCACAGGAGAACCGACACGGTGATCACCCAAGGCCCCGCCGCCGCGCGTTCGCGCTGGAAGTCCGGATTGATCGCCGCTCTGGGCGCGGTCGCGCTGGCCGCACTCCTCGGCGCGGCGATGACCTCGTCGTCGGCGACGACCGCTCCGAGGTCGACGACGCCGGCCGAAGCCGTGCCGTCGAAGCCGGTGCGCCTCGAGCCCACGGCCCGCGAGGGATACACCGCGCAGCGCGTCGCCGACATCATCGCCCGGGAGCACTATCGGCGCGAGCCGCTCGACGATCAACTGTCGAGCATGATCCTCGATCGGTACCTGAACGCGCTGGACGGCGAACACAGCTACTTCTATGCCAGCGACATCGCCGACTTCGAGAAGTATCGTTACGCGCTCGACAACGCGATCCGCGACGGCGACATGCAGGCCCCCTTCGCGATCTTCCGTCGCTACCAGAAGCGCGTGCGCGAGCGCATGGCGTACTCGATCAGCTTGCTCGCGACCGAACCGAGCTTCCAGCAGGCCGAGTCGTACCGGTTCGACCGGACGAAGCGGCCGTGGCCGGTCGACCACCAGGAGATGGACGAACTGTGGCGCAAACGCGTGAAGAACGACGAACTGTCGTTGCTGCTCGCGGGCAAGGCCTGGCCCGGCATCGTCGCGACGCTCCGCAACCGCTATCAGAACGTCATACGCCGGATCGGTCAGAGTGAGCCGCAGGACGTGTTCGAGGCGTTCATGAACGCCTACACGCTGTCGCTGGATCCGCACTCGAATTATTTCTCGCCGCGCGACTCCCAGGAATACAACATCCAGATGAGCCTCAGCTACGAGGGGATCGGCGCCTCCTTGCAGATGAAGGACGATTACGTGACGGTGGTCAACGTGATCCCCGGAGGTCCCGCCGCGATCAGCGGTGCGCTCGCGCCCAACGACCGGATCACCGCGATCGGCGAAGGCGCGCACGGCGAAATGGTCGACGTGATCGGCTGGCGACTCGACGACGTCGTCCAGAAGATCCGCGGCCCCGGCGGCACGAAGGTACGGCTGCAGATCCTCCCGGCGGGCGCCGCGCCCGGCACGCCGCAGAAGACGATCACCCTGGTCCGCAACCGCATATCGCTGACCGCGCAAGCCGCACACGCGAAGATGCGCACCGTGATGCGCAACGGCCACCCGATCAAGGTCGGGATCATCCACGTCCCGAGCTTCTATCAGGATTACGACGCGAACCGCGCCGGCGTGAAGGACTATCGAAGCACGACGCGGGACGTGAAGCGCCTGATCGAGCGCCTGCGCAAGGAAGGGATGCAGGTGTTGGTGATGGACTTGCGCGGCAACGGCGGCGGCTACCTGCCGGAGGCCGAGTCGATGGTCGGCTTGTTCATCCGCCGCGGACCGGTCGTCCAGTTGCGCGACACCACCGGTCACGTCGAGGTCGACGACGACCCGGATCCGGGGATCTTCTACAGCGGCCCGATGATCGTGCTCGTCGACCGGCTGAGCGCATCCGCCTCGGAGATCTTCGCCGGTGCGCTGCAGGACTACGGCCGCGCGGTCATCGTCGGGCAGCAGACCTACGGCAAGGGCACGGTGCAGAACGCGCATCCGCTCAGCTACTCGATCTTCGGCAGGAAGCCGGACCTCGGCCAGCTCAACGTCACGATCGGCAAGTTCTACCGCGTGACCGGCGGCAGCACCCAGGACCGCGGCGTCACGCCGGACATCCCGTTGCCCTCGCTGATCGACGTGCACGAGGTCGGAGAGAATACCCACGACCGCGCGCTGCCGTGGGATCACATCCAGCCCGCGCCCGACTTCGTCCCCGAAGGCAACTTGAAGCCGTGGATCGCGCAACTGATCCAGCTGCACGACGCGCGCACCGCGCACAGCCCGGACTTCCACTACCTGGAGGCGGACATCGCCGCAATCGACGCGATGCGCGCGGAGAAGAGCCTCTCGCTGTCGCTGAAGACGCGGCAAGCCGAGCAGAAGAGCGAGGACCAGGCCGAACTCGCGCGCGAGAACGCGTGGCGCGTCGCGCACGGCAAGAAGCCCTACACGTCGGTGTCGCAGATCAAGAAGGACGAGTCGGCCGAGATCATCCTCGACGAGGCGACCCAGATCGCGGCCGACGAGGCGACGCTCGCCGCCCAAGCCGCCACCGTCCCGCCGCTGCCGCCCCACCGCGCGCCGCCGCGACCGGCCGCGAGCGCCGCCCCTCAGCGCAGCAGGACCGAATAGACGTCCCAGTAATCCTCGGCGAGTACGTTCCATCCCGGCGGGGCGGGCCGCCCCGCCCCGCCGTTCGCGGTCAGCGAATCGGCGGTCGGCACCGTGTCGGCGGGATTGCGGTAGTCACAGACGCCGCGCAGGCGCTCGAGCCGCAACTTCACCGACGCGTTGACTTGCTTCGGCGCGGTGACGGCGGCGATCGCCTTCTGGATCCGCTGCATGTAGCCCTCGCAGTCGGTACGCGCTCCGAACGACATCTCGTGGACGCGGCGCGCGACCGCTTCCTTCGCCTTGGCCGCGACGCCATACGCGTCCACTTCCTCGCACAGCAGCTCGGCGTACGCGATCACCGCGAGGTTGATCGTCCGTCGCGCCGCGAGCGAGATGCCGGGAAACGGCTCCGCGGGTTCGTCGACGATGCCCTCGCGCGCCGCGAGCGCATCCCGCACGGCGCCGTCGGCGGCGGACACCTCGGCCCGGAGGGCGTGGAGCCCGCGCTGCAGCTCACGGCGCCGGAAATAGTGCCAGAACGCGCCGAGCCGAGCCTGCTCGGCCTCGACGCTCGAGAGCCGCCCCCGACTCTCGTCGGCCGCCGCACGCGCCTCGCGCACGCGCTCGTCCGCGGCCGCGAGCCGCCGTGCCCGCTCCTCCGCGCACTGCTCGCGGAACATCGCGCTCTCGCGCTCCTCTTGACGCCGCGACAGGTCCGCGGCGAATCCGGTCAAGCGCTGGTTGCAGGTCTTCCACAAGGATCGCAGCTGGAAGAACACGAGCGCGGAGTAGCCGGTGCGCGGATCGGCGAGCAACTCCCCGAGCGCGTCGAACTGCTCCTGCACGCGCGCGGTCGAACCCTCCTGCTGCTTCAGGCGGTCGCGCATCAAATGAAATTCGTCCTGCAGGTCGGCGTACGCTTTCTTCAAGCCGGCCCGGTTCTGGAAGAGCTGCATCAGCCGCTCTTCCTCGGAACCGACCGCGCTGCGCTCGGCCCTGAAGAAATTCCAGTTCTCGATCATCCACAGCCCCGCTCGGCGCGCCGTCGCCGGGGGCCTCGCCCCCTCGCGAGCGGCTCCTAGAAGCGATGTCCCCGTTCGGCGCAGTACTCGAGCCACTTGTTTAACATCATGTTGCGGGCCCAGCGTAGATCCAGTTCACGCTTGAGGTTCGCGTTCAGACGGGCGATCTCCGGATGGCGTGCGGCGCCGCGCACGCTGCGGGCCTCCGCGAGTCGCGCGTCGTGATAGACGCAGACCTCGAGATCCGGATCCAGCACCGTGACGCCGTCGACCTCGAACCGGTAGGTGAGACGGAAACGGCGGGTGTAGGGACCGGAGTCGATCGGCAGGTACAGCAGATCGCAGTCCGAGACGATGCGCGAGACGGCGGGCGCACCCGCGGATCGCAGGTCGTTCAGGATCCAGCCGAGGCGCAGGTAGTTGCTCTCGTAAAGCGTCATCAGTCCGACGAAGCTGCCGCGCGTCGCGCGCCACGTCGTCGTGCATTGTTGATCCGCGATCATGTCCGGACTATACCATGCGTCGCGCATTCCTCCGGCGCGCGGGCGAACGTTCTCGCGCGGCTCACGGCCGCAGACGCCGCTCGACGCCCATGCGATCGAGTATGCGGCTCGACATTTCCTCGATCGAGCATTCGGTCGAGTCGATCACCGGGATGCCGTAGCGCTCGAACAGCGCCTCGGCGGTGCGCAGTTCGAACGCGACTTGAGCGGCCGAGGCGTAACGGCTGTCGGGTCGGCGTTCGTTGCGGATCTGTTGCAGCCGCTCCGGCTTGATCGTCAGGCCGAACAGTCTCGACTGGTACGGCTCCACCGCGCGCGGGAGCTTGCGCGATTCGAGATCCTCCTCGGTGAGCGGATAGTTCGCGGCGAACACCCCGTACTGCATCGCCAGGTACAGGCACGTCGGCGTCTTTCCCGAGCGGGACACGCCGATCAGGATCACGTCGGCCCGTGCATAGCCGCCGATCGCCGACCCGTCGTCGCTCGCCATCGCGTAATTCGTCGCGTCGATGCGCTGCGCGTACGCGTGACCGTCGGCCATCCGGTGCGCGCGGCCCACCGCGTGGCTCGATTGAGTGCACAGTTCTCCCTCCAGCGGCGCGAGGAACGGATCGAAGAAATCGAGGAACAATCCGCTGCTGCCGCGGACCACGTTGCGCACGTCCTCCTGCACGAGCGTGCTGAAGACGATCGGCCGGACGCCTTCCTGCGCGGCGACCAGATCGATCTTGCGCACCGCCTCCCGCGCCTTGTCAACGGTTGAGATAAATGGCACAGTAATCTGGCTGAATTCGATGCCGTCGAACTGCGTCATCAGACTGTGACCCATCGTCTCCGCGGTCACTCCCGTCTGATCGGATACGAAGAACACGGTTCGCTTGTTCAAGAGTGCCCTCCCGGTGGCGGCGCCGGCCGCGGCGCGTGTACCGCAGAGTGTTTCACCAACGTCAACGTCGGACAAGCAGCCCCACATGAAACCCTACATCGTCCCGTTCGCTCGACTGAAGCGCGGCGACATCGAACTCGTCGGCGGCAAGAACGCGTCGATCGGCGAAATGATCAGCGAACTCGCGGGGCTCGGCGTCTCCGTTCCGGGCGGGTTCGCGACGACCGCGCACGCCTACCGGGACTTCCTCGCGCAGGACGGGCTCGACGCCCGCATTCGCGACGCGCTCGCGGCGCTCGACGTCGACGACATCGCCACGCTCGCCGAGGTCGGCGCGCGGATCCGCGGCTGGATGCTCGCGACGCCGTTTCCGGCGCGGCTGCAGGAGGAGTTGCTCGCGTCGTGGCGGGCGATGGGACAAGGACCGGAATTCGCGGTCGCGGTGCGCTCCTCGGCGACCGCGGAAGACCTGCCGGAGGCTTCGTTCGCGGGCCAGCAGGAGACGTTCCTGAACGTCCGCGGCGAGAGCCACCTTCTGCGTTGCGTGCACGAGGTCTATGCCTCCCTGTTCAACGACCGCGCGATCGCGTACCGGGTCCACAACGGCTTCGACCACGCGGCGGTCGCGCTGTCCGTCGGCGTCCAGCACATGGTCCGCAGCGACCTCGGCTGCGCCGGCGTGATGTTCACGCTCGACACGGACTCCGGATTCCGCGACGTGGTGTTCATCACCGCCGCCTACGGCCTCGGTGAAACGGTCGTGCAAGGGGCGGTGAACCCCGACGAGTACTACGTGTACAAGCCGGCGCTGCGCGCGGGCAAGCGCGCGATAGTCCGGCGCAACCTCGGCGGCAAGGCGATCAAGATGGTCTACGCGGACGCGGGCTCCGCCGAACGCGTGCGCACCGTCGAGGTCGACAGCGCCGACCGGGAGCGTTTCTCGCTCACCGATGCGGACGTGCTCGAACTCGCGCGCCAGGCCTTGATCATCGAGGAGCACTACCGCGCGCCGATGGACATCGAATGGGGCAAGGACGGAGCGACCGGCAAGATCGTCATCCTGCAGGCGCGGCCGGAGACCGTTCAGAGCCGCGTCGGGCGCAGCGTGCAGCGCTACACGCTGAAGGGTCGCTCGACGGTGCTCGCGAGCGGCCGCAGCATCGGCCAGCGCATCGGCGCCGGGCACGCCCGGGTGATCACCAACGTGAAGGACATGGAACGGGTCCGCGCCGGCGACGTGCTGGTCGCCGACATGACCGATCCGGATTGGGAGCCGGTGATGAAGCGTGCGGCGGCGGTCGTCACCAACCGCGGCGGCCGCACCTGTCACGCGGCGATCATCGCGCGCGAACTCGGGATACCTGCGGTCGTCGGCTGCGGCAACGCGACCAAGGTGATCGCCGACGGCCGGGCCGTGACGGTGTCCTGCGCCGAGGGCGACACCGGCCACGTCTACGACGGGATGCTGGAGTTCGACCAGCGCAACGTCGAGTTCGACTCGCTGCCGGCCCTGCCGGTGCGGATCATGATGAACGTCGGCAATCCCGACCGCGCGTTCGACTTCTCGCGCATCCCGAACAAGGGCGTCGGACTCGCGCGCCTGGAGTTCATCATCAATCGCATGATCGGCGTGCATCCGCGGGCGCTGCTGGAACTCGACAAGCAGAACGCGGAGCTCAAGGAAACGATCCGCAAGCAGATCGCGGGGTACCCGGACGCGATCACCTTCTACGTCGAGAAGCTCGTCGAGGGCATTGCCCAGATCGCGGCCGCCTTCGCACCGGAACCGGTGATCGTGCGACTCTCCGACTTCAAGTCGAACGAGTACGCGAACCTGGTGGGCGGAAAGGCCTACGAGCCGCACGAAGAGAACCCGATGCTCGGCTTCCGCGGCGCGTCGCGCTACGTCGACCCGGCGTTTCGTCCCTGCTTCGAACTCGAGTGCCGTGCGCTGAAGATCGTCCGCGACGAGTTCGGCTTGACCAACGTGCAGGTGATGGTGCCGTTCGTCAGATCGCCGTCCGAGGCCGCGGCGGTCACGGAGCTCCTCGCGGCGAACGGATTGCGCCGCGGCGAGGACGGGCTGCGGCTGATCATGATGTGCGAGCTGCCGACCAACGCGCTGCTCGCCGAAAGCTACCTGGAGCACTTCGACGGCATGTCGATCGGCTCCAACGATCTCACGCAGCTCACCCTCGGCCTCGACCGCGACTCCGGCGTCGTCGCCAAGCTCTTCGACGAGCGCGACGAGGCGGTCAAGGCGCTGATGGCGATGGCGATCCGCGCGTGCAAGGCGCGCGGCAAATACATCGGCATCTGCGGCCAGGGGCCCTCCGACCATCCGGAGCTTGCGCGCTGGCTCGTCCTGCAGGGCATCGACAGCCTGTCGCTGAACCCGGACAGCGTGATCGACACCGCGCTGTTCCTGTCGTCGGAGCGCGGTTGATCGAGCGCCTCAGAGCGGGCGGAGCAGTCGCTCCCGGTAATACTGCAATTCGCGGATCGATTCGCGCACGTCGTCGAGCGCGAGGTGGGTGGACGGCTTCTGGACGCCCTCGGCGACGCGCGGCGCCCAGCGCAACGCGAGCTCCTTGAGCGTGCTCACGTCGAGGTTTCGGTAGTGGAAGAACTTCTCGAGCGTCGGCATGTGGCGCGCGAGAAAGCGCCGGTCCTGGCATATGCTGTTGCCGCACATCGGCGAGCGTCCCCGCTCGACCCAGGCGGCGAGGAACTCGAGCGTCGCACGCTCCGCGTGCGCCTCGTCGACGCGGCTCGCCCGGACCCGCGCGGTGAGCCCGGAGCCCCCGTGCTGCGTGCGGTTCCAGTCGTCCATCCGCGCGAGCGTGTCCTCGCTCTGATGGATCGCGAACACCGGCCCCTCGGCGAGAATCACGAGCTGCGAATCGGTCACGATCGTCGCGATCTCGATGATCCGGTCGCCGTCGGGATCGAGCCCGGTCATCTCCAGATCGATCCAAATCAAGTTATCGGCGGATGGCATCGATTCCCCTTCCCGGCGCGAACGGCCCGGCGGCGAATGTTACCAGAGCGCGGATCGGCGCTTCGATGAGCGCGGCCCCGACCGGCGTCGGCATCGTGCTCGCCGCGTACGGCCGCGGCGCCCTCGTGCTCGCGGACGGCGAGCCCATGCATTGCGCGCTCGCGGGCCGCAAGCTGCGGGTCGTCTGCGGCGACGAGGTCGAATGGCGCCGCGACGCGAATTCGCCACCGGCGATTCATTCGATCGCGCCGCGCCGGAACAGCCTCGAGCGGATCGACGCGCGCGGGCGCGCCGAGCCGGTCGCGGCGAACATCGACCGGCTCGCGATCGTGGTCGCGCCGCAACCGGCGCCCGATTGGTTCGTCGTCGACCGCTATTGGGCCGCCGCCCTGCAAGCGGCGATCGACGGCTTGCTGATCGTGAACAAGACCGATCTCGACGGCGCGGCGATCGCGGACGAAGTCGCGAACTATCGCCGGCTCGGGCTCGCCGTCGCCGTGGCGGGCGGCCATACGGGCGCCGGGATCGGCGAACTGCGCGTCCGTCTCGAGGCGGGAGCGACCATGCTGGTCGGCCAATCCGGCGTCGGCAAGTCGACGCTGGTGAACGCGCTGGTGCCGGCGGCCGACGCGCAGACCGCGGCGCTCACCCGCGATCGGGAGGGCCGTCACACGACGACGACCGCGCGCCGTTACCGCCTCGGCGCGGACGCGGCGCTCGTCGATGCGCCGGGCGTGCGCGACTTCGCGCCACCGGCGCGGATCATGCGCGCCGCGGAGCGCGGCTTCGTCGAGATCCACGCGCTCGCGACCGAATGCCGGTTCGGCGATTGCCAGCACTTGCGCGAGCCGGGATGCGCGATTCGGGCCGCGGTCGACGCCGGGACGATCGCCGCGCGGCGTTACGAGAGCTACCGGCGCTTGCTGCGGCTGTACGTCGGCTTCGCGAGCCGCTGAGTGCGCGGCGCCGTGCGGCGCTCGCGGGAAGTCCCTCCCCCCGTCAGGTGATCGCCGTGCGGCCCGCGAGCGCGTGCGCGAGCGTGCCGCCGTCGACGTATTCCAGTTCGCCGCCGACCGGCACGCCGTGCGCGATGCGCGACGCCTTGATCCCATGGCGCAGGGCGATCTCGCCGAGATAATGGGCGGTCGCCTCGCCCTCCGCGGTCGGATTCGTCGCGAGGATGACTTCCGCGATCCCACCCGCGGCGACCCGGCGTTCGAACTCGTCGAGGCCGAGTTCGGCGGGGCCGACGCCGTCGAGCGGCGACAGATGCCCCATCAGCACGAAATAGCGGCCCCGGTAGCCGCCGGACTGTTCGATCGCGACGACGTCCGCGGGCGACTCGACGACGCATAGCAGACTCGCGTTACGGCTCTCGGACGCGCAGATCGGGCAGACCGGCTCCTCGCTCAGCATCCGGCAGCGTTCGCAGTGACCGACGGCGGCGATCGCCTCGGCGAGCGCCAGACCCAGGCGGCGGCCGCCGTCGCGATCCCGCTCGAGCAAGTGGAACGCCATCCGCTGCGCGGATTTCGGCCCGACCCCGGGCAGGCAGCGCAAGGCGTCGATCAGACGCGCGAGTGCCGGCGTGTATTTCATCGGCGCGGAGCGTCGCGGCGCGGCGGGCGCGCGCGCCTCAGAACGGCATCTTCATGCCGGGCGGGAGATTCAGGCCCGACATCAAGCCGGCGTATTTCTCCTCGGTGCGCGCCGCGACCCGCCGGGACGCGTCGTTGATCGCGGCGACCAGCAGGTCCTCGAGCATGTCCCGATCCTCGCCGAGGAGCTGCGGCTCGATCTTGACCTGCTTCACCTCGTGCCGACCGTTCATCACGACCTTGACCATGCCCGCGCCGGCCTCGCCGGTCACCTCGAGCGCGGCGAGTTCCTCCTGCGCCTTCTTCATCGTTTCCTGCATCTGCTGCGCTTGACGCATCAGATTGCCGATTCCACCCTTGATCATCGCGCCATCCCCTCGTGTTCAAGTGCCCGGCTTGATCGACGCGACGTCGATCTCGCCCCCGAAACGTTCGCGCAATCCCTTGACCGCGGGATCCTCCGCGAACGCCGCGACGGCGCTCGCGACGCGATCCTGCTCGGCACGCTGTCGCTGCCGCGCCGGCGTCGCGAGATCCGACTCGGCGACCTCGAAGGACACGCGTATCGGCCGGCCGAAGTGACGGCCGAGCGACTGCACGAGCCGATCCTCCACTTGCCGGGTGCGCCGGTCCGCGGCCGCCGCGTCCATCCGCAGGTGCAGCAGATCGTCCGCAAACGACGACGGCACGCAGTTGAGCGCGAATTGGCGCGCCATGCCGCTGAGCCCGGCCGCCTCGACGATCCGCGGCCATTCGTGCGCATCGATCACCGCCGGCACCGCTGCGGCCCCCGGCCCCGCCACGGGCGGCGCTTCCGCCCCGGCCCCCGGCCCCGCCGCCGGTCGAGGCTCCGCCGCGTGCGCGTCACCGGACGTCGCGACCGGGCCCGTGCTCACTTCGCCCGACGGCTTCGCCGCGGCCCCCGGTCCCGCCGCGCGCGCGCCGCCGGACCTCGCGACCGGCACCGTCTTCACTTCGCCCGAGGGCCTCGCGGCGGCCGGCGCGACCCCGCGCAGATCCTCGTCCGGCCGGAACGCGAGCATGCGCAGCACGGTCATTTCGAAGCCGATGCGCGGATCGGGCGCCAGATTCAGTTCGCGCCGGCCCATCAGCGCAATCTGATAACAGAGTTGCGCGTCTTCGGGCGTCAGCGCCGCCGCGAGACGCGGTAGATCGGTGTCCTGCGCCGACTCCTCCTCCTGCGCCGCCTCGGGAACCGCCTGGACGATCGCGATGCGCTGCAGGTACGCCGCGAGCTCGACGAGCGCGCGATCGTAATCCGGAGCGTCCTGGTCGAACTCGCGCACGACGGCGAGGAGTCCCGCGCCATCGCCTCGCGCGAGCGCGTCGATCAGGTGCACGACGTGCCGCCGATCGATCGTGCCGAGCATCGCGCGCGCGTTGCGCTCGGTCAGTTCCGCGCCGCCGAACGCGACGAACTGGTCGAGCAGGCTCAACGCATCGCGCAGGCTGCCGTCCGCCGCCCGGGCGATCGCCTCGAGCGCGCCCGCCTCGCAGGGCAGCCCTTCCTCGCCGGCGATGAAGCGCAACCGCCCGCCGATCAGCGCCGGGCTCAGCCGCTTCAGGCTGAACTGCAGGCAACGCGACAGCACCGTGACCGGGAGCTTCTGCGGATCGGTCGTCGCGAGCAGGAACTTCACGTGCGGCGGCGGCTCCTCCAGCGTCTTCAGCAACGCGTTGAAGGAGTGATTCGACAGCATGTGCACCTCGTCGATCAGGTACACCTTGAATCGGCCGCGGGTCGGCGCGTATTGCACGTTGTCCAACAGGTCGCGCGTGTCGTCGACCTTGGTTCGCGAGGCCGCGTCGACCTCGATCAGGTCGACGAAGCGGCCTTCGTCGATCTCCCGGCAGGCGGCGCAGGTTCCGCAGGGAGTCGAGCTGACGCCGGCCTCGCAGTTCAGCGACTTCGCCAGGATGCGCGCGACGGTCGTCTTGCCGACCCCGCGCGTCCCGGTGAACAGGAACGCATGGTGCACCTTGCCGGTGTCCAGCGCGTTCGCGAGCGCGCGCAGCACGTGCTCCTGCCCCACCAGTTCCGAGAACTTCTTCGGGCGCCACTTGCGCGCCAGTACGACGTAACTCATGGGCTCGAGTGTAGCGATAACGCGGCGGTTGCGGATTGCATTCGGGGTGGCGGCCCGCGCCCGCAGGACTTCGGCGCCCGATCAAGTGCCGCTACCGCTGCTCCCTTCCGGGCCTGACGGGGTTCACGGACGATCGTCGCGAAGATGCGAACGCGAGCCACCATGGACTCTTCCCGACGATTGGCGGAGAGGGAGGGATTCGAACCCTCGAACACCTTTTGGGGTGTTACTCACTTTCCAGGCGAGCGCCTTCGACCACTCGGCCACCTCTCCGCTCGTGAGTCGCGGGCCCGCAAGCCTACCGGAGGTCTCCGCGGCGGGCAAATCGGCGCGCGGGCAGCCGGGGCCGTCGGCCCCTCATTTGGGGTTCTCCCGGTACTGCGGGGGCTTCTCGAGGCAGCTGTCCTTCGTCGCGAGCGGGGCGCCGGCCGCCGCGGGCGGGATTCGCAGCGCCTCCTTGGAGTCGGGCGCCTGCATGCCCGCGGGGACTCGCAGCGGCGCGATCACCTGGGCGGATTGATAATCCTCGAGCCCGCCGCAGTGCGGACGCAACAGGTGGCAACCGGCCATCAGCGCGGCGACGGCCGCGATCGTGAGTGCCCGAAATACTCTCATGGGGTCGATTCCTCGGTGGAGATCCCGGCGGCGTGCATCGCGCGCCGCACGGTCTCATGGTGTCTGACGTTCAGCTCGATCAATGGTGCCCGGATCCCGGGTCCGATCAGGCCCCGCTGTGCGACGGCCCATTTGACGGGTATCGGGCTCGACTCGACGAACAGCGCCCGATGCAGCCCCTGCAGGGACTCGTCGACCCGACGGGCCGCGTCGAGATCGCCGCGCATCGCGGCGGCGCAAGCCGCCTGCATCTGCCGCGGGGCCACGTTGGCGGTCACCGAAATCACGCCGTGCCCGCCGACGCCGATCCATTCGATCGCCGTGGCATCGTCCCCGGACAGCACCGCGAATCCCGCGGGACACGCCGCGAGCAGCTCGCGCGCGCGGTCGAGCGACGGCGTCGCCTCCTTCAGCGCGACGATGCGCGGATGCTCCGCGAGCCGGGCGACGGTCGTCGGCAGCAGATCGACCGCGGTTCGGCCCGGGACGTTGTACAGTATCACCGGCACCGCGGACACGTCCGCCGCCGCCTGGAAATGGCGGATCATCCCGTCCTGCGGCGGCTTGTTGTAATACGGGGTCACGATCATCACGCCGTCGACCCCCGCGCGCGACAGCGCCCGCGTGCGGGCGATCGTCTCGGCGGTCGAATTCGTCCCGGTGCCGACGATCACCGGCATCGTTCCGCCGCAGCGTGCGACCGCGCGTCGCGTCAATTCGGCGATTTCGTCGAGGGTCAGCGCCGGCGATTCCCCGGTCGTGCCCGCGACGACGATCCCGTTCGAGCCCTCGGCCCGGTGGAAGTCGAGCAAACGGTCCCAAGCGGACCAATCGAGCGATCCGTCCGCCGTCATCGGCGTCACGATCGCGACCAAACTACCGGTAAACATGGCCCTGACTCCGCGACGAACCGCCCGAGGCGCGATCCAGCGCGCTAAAATAAGTGGCATCCGGATCCATGGCAAGCGCTCCCCGCCGGTCGCATCACCACGGCGAGCGATCCTTAGGTAGAATTTGAGCGCAATGAAACAGCACATCGTTATTTCGGCGGTCGGCCCCGACCACGTCGGCATGGTCCACGAACTGACCAAGGCGGTCGCGGACTGCGGCGGCAGCATCAGCGAAAGCCGCATGGCGTCCCTCGGCAACGAGTTCGCGATGCTGCTGCTCGTGACCGGCAACTGGCACACGCTCGCGAAGCTCGAGGGCGAGTTCAAGAAGCTCGGCGACGCGAGCGGCATCAACATCCAGATGCGCCGCACCGAGGCGCGCGCGGCGCGCAACGACCTGCTGCCCTACTCCGTGGACGTCGTCTGCCTCGACCAGACCGGCATCGTCGCCTCGATGGCGGGGTTCTTCTCGCAACGCGGCGTCGACATCGCGGAACTGTCGACGCGGGCCTACGCGGCGGCGCATACCGGCGCGCCGATGTTCTCGATCCAGATGATCGTGAACGTCCCGAGCCGGCTGCACATCGGCGTGCTGCGCGAGGAGTTCCTGGACTTCTGCGATCACCAGAACCTCGACGCGATCTTCGAGCCGGTGAAGAGCTGATCGAATGGCGCGCGGCAAACTCGCGGTCGGCCGGAAGGCGCCGCCGTTCCATCTCGCGGGCACGGGCGGCGACTGGTCGCTCGCGGCGGCGCTCGGCGCGCCGCTGGTGCTCTATTTCTACCCGCGCGACAACACGCCGGGCTGCACCACCGAAGGCCGGGCGTTCGCGGCGAACCACGCCAAATTCCGCGCCGCCGGCGCGACCATCGTCGGCATCTCCCCGGACGCCGTCGAGTCCCATCGCAAGTTCAAGGAGAAATTCGCGTTGCCGTTCGAACTGCTGAGCGATCCCGATCGCCGCGTGTGCGAACGGTACGACGTGATCCGCGAGAAGAGCTTGTATGGCCGCAAATTCCTCGGCGTCGAGCGCAGCACGTTCCTCATCGATGCGCGCGGCGTGCTGCACCAGGAATGGCGCAAGGTCAAGGTCGACGGACACGCCGAAGCGGTGCTCGCGGCGGTGAAGGCGTTGTGACCGCCGAATCCCGCCCGACCCGCGGCGGCATCGCGAAGCGCGGCGCTCCGCCGGATCGCCGGATCTTCGTGCTCGATACCAACGTGCTGATGCACGATCCGACCGCGATCTTCCGGTTCGAGGAACACGACGTCTACATCCCGATGACGGTGCTGGAGGAACTCGACGCCGGCAAGAAGGGACTGTCCGAGTCGGCGCGCAACGTGCGCCAAGTGAGCCGATTCCTCGACGAACTGATGCAAGGGGCGACCAAGGCGCAGATCGATCGCGGCCTCCCGCTGCCCGCGGACGCGCCGATCAATCACGGCAAGCGGCCGCCGGCGGGTCGCTTGTTCTTCCAGACCGCGCTGCTGGAAAGCGCGCTGCCGGACAGCCTGCCCGGGCACGGCGCCGACAACGCGATACTCGCGAATACGCTTGCACTGCAGCAGACGTTCCGCACCGCCCGCGTCACGCTGGTCTCGAAAGACATCAATCTGCGGATCAAGGCGGCGATCGTCGGCGTCCACGCCGAGGACTATTCCAGCGACCGGACCATCGAGGACGCCGACCTTCTGGCGAGCGGCGCGCAGCGCTTGCCCACGGACTTCTGGGACCGGCACGCCAAGGACGTCGAGTCCTGGCAGCAACAGAGCCGCACGTTCTACCGGCTGCGCGGACCGCTGGTGCGCGATTGGAAGCCGAACCAGTTCCTCTACGAGGAGGCGAGCGGATTCGAGGCGATCGTGCGACGGCTGGAGCGTGACACGGCGGAGCTCGAACTGACGGTCGACTACCGCAACGAGCGCAGCAGCGTCTGGGGCGTCATCGCCCGCAACCGCGAGCAGAACCTCGCGCTGAACCTGCTGCTGGATCCGGAGATCGACTTCGTCACGGTGCTGGGACCCGCCGGCACCGGCAAGACGCTGCTGACCCTCGCGGCGGGACTCTCGCAAACCCTGGATCACAACCGCTTCAGCGAGATCATCATGAGCCGGGTCACGATCCCGCTCGGTGAGGACATCGGCTTCCTGCCCGGCACCGAGGAGGAGAAGATGGAGCCGTGGATGGGTGCGCTGATGGACAACCTCGAAGTGCTCACGCAGAGCCAGTCGGGCGGCAGCTGGGGCCGCGCGGCCACGAACGACCTGCTCCGCCATCGGATCAAGATCCGCTCGTTGAATTTCATGCGCGGGCGCACGTTCCTCAATCGATTCGTGATCATCGACGAGGCTCAAAATCTCACGCCGAAGCAGATGAAGGCCTTGGTCACGCGTGCCGGACCGGGCACGAAGATGGTGTGTCTCGGCAACATCGCGCAGATCGACTCCCCGTACCTCACCGAGACGACGTCCGGGCTCACCTATGTCGTGAACCGCTTCCACGGCTGGCCGCACGCGGGGCATATCACGATGGTGCGCGGCGAGCGGTCGCGGCTCGCCGATTACGCGTCGGAAAACCTGTAGAATCAGCGGGATTCTCGCGCCCGGCGAACTTATCGGACGTCCGGGGGCTCTAAGGACCAGGATGACCCACCGCCGTTCCCGATTCCGTTCCTTGCTCGCGGGGTGCGCCGCGCTCCTCGTCGGGATCGGCGTCGGCGTCGCCTACTCGGCCGGGGCCGCCACCGACGATCCGACCGCGTACGCCCAGCGCCACGTCGGCACCGAGGGTGAGCTGCCCGCGCTCGGCAGCGCAGCGAACGCGGCGATCAGCCTGCAGGAGGAATACGACGCCGGCCTGATCTTCACGCGCGAATTGCGCCAGCGCGGCAAGATCCTCGAGGATCCCGAGATCAGCGCGTACATCCAGGAGATCGGCCACGAGATCGCGAGCTATGCGCAGAACGGGCAGCGCCAGTTCTCGTACCACGTCGTCAAGGATCCGACGATCAACTCGTTCGCGATTCCGGGCGGCTTCGTGTTCATCAACAGCGGCTTGTTCCTCGCGACCCGCAACGAGAGCGAGCTCGCGGCGGTGGTCGCGCACGAAACCGCCCACGAAACCCAGCGCCACATCGCCCGCGGGATCTACGACCAGCAGCACGCGAGCCTGATATCGACCGCGGCGATGCTGGCCGCGGTGTTGCTCGGCGCGACGGTCGGCGGCGGCTCGCCGAGCGCGATGGAAGGGGCGATCGTCGCCGGCCAGGGCGCCGCGATCCAGCACCAGATCAACTACACGCGGGCCGAGGAAGCGGAGGCCGACCGCATCGGGATCTACACGATGGCGAGCGCCGGGTTCGATCCGCTCGCGATGGCGACCTTCTTCCAGCGGCTGGAGACGACCGAGGGCAATCCGGCGTTCGCGAGCGCCTACGGCTTCCTGATGGATCACCCGGTCACCGCGGACCGAATCGCCGAGGCGCGCAACCGCGCGGCGCAGATAGGTCGAATCCACCACGTCGATTCGATCAGCTACGGACTGATGCGCGAACGCTTGCGCTCCTTGGTCGGCGATCCCGAGGCCGCCGTCCGCTACTATCAGAGCCTGCGCGCGAACGGCGGCGGACGCGATCTCGACGATCGCTACGGTCTCGCGGTCGCCTACACCTACGCGAACACGCCGGCGCCGGCGATCCCGATCCTGAAGAAGCTGCTCGCCCAGGACCCCCGCGTGACGCAGCTCTACGGGGCGCTGGGCCAAGCGTATCTCGCGAACAACGAGCCGCAGCGCTCGCAGGCGGTGCTCGAGAAGGCGCGCGATCTGTTCCCGCACAACGTGCCGATCACGATCCGCCTCGCGCAGACCTACATGCGCGAAGGGCTGAATGCGCGCGCGCATCACATCCTGCTCGACCTGTTCAACATCGTCGATCCCACGCCCGAACAGACGCGCCTGATCGCGAAGGCGGCGCACGCCGCGGGCGATGTCGCCGACTCGTACTATTACATGTCCGAGTTCTATATCATGAACGGCGAGCTCGAGCGCTCGTCCGGCCAGTTGCGGCTCGCGCTCGCGCAACCGAACCTGAACCCGGTGCAGCGGGCGCGCTTCAGCGCCCGCCTCGCGCAGGTGCGCGCCGCGCTCGATCGGATGAAGAAGCAGGACCGGGAGCGCTCGCGGCACCGCCGCTCGGGCGGCGGCGACGGCGACGGTGACGGCAGCGGCGGGAGTGGCGGCGGCGACGGCGACGGCGACGGCGGACACTGAAATCTACCAATACGGGAATTCGACGATGGCCTACTGTCGGGCGGCATGCGCCGCGTTCGTATTGTTCGCGGCGGCCGGACTCAGCGGCTGCGTGACCCTGCCACCGAATGCCCCGCGTTCGCCGCAGGATCCGCTCGAAAGCTGGAACCGCGGCGTCTACAAGTTCAACGACGTCCTCGACCGTCACGTCGCGAAGCCGGTCGCGCGCGGGTACGTGCATTACGTCCCGTCACCGGTGCGCACCGGCGTCAGCAATTTCTTCTCGAACCTCGAGACGCCGACCGCGATGATCAACGACCTCCTGCAGGGCCAGATCCGGGCCGCAGGCAGCGATCTCGGCCGGTTCGTGCTCAACACGACGGCGGGTCTCGGCGGGCTGCTCGATCCGGCGACCGCCGCCGGAATCGATCACAACGAGGCCGACTTCGGCGAGACGCTGGGCGTCTGGGGCGTGCATCCCGGCCCCTACCTCGTACTGCCCCTGCTCGGGCCCTCGGACTTGCGGGATGCGCCGGCTCGCGTCGTCGATGCGTACACGAACCCGCTGGAATATGCGTCGAACACCGACGTGACCTACGGCCTGTGGGGGCTCAATCTCGTGAAGACGCGCGCGAGCCTGCTGCCGTTCGACCAGACGCTGAAGAACGCCTTCGACCCGTACGCGTTCATGCGCGACGCGTACCTGCAACGCCGCGCGTACCTGATCGAGCAGGTGCACGAAGCGAATCAGGACGACTCGGGGTCCTCCGACGGCACTCCGCCTTGATCAGACCTGTGGCGACGCCGCCGGCGGCAGGACGAGGTCCTCGACGTCGCTCAGGCGCGCGAGCTGCATGAGCTGCGCCGGCACGTTGCGGTAGGTCAAGTGCCGCCCCGCCCGCCGCGCGAGGCTCAGCCATTCGATCAGCAGCGCGAGGCCCGCGCTGTCCGCGCCGGTGACGCCCGCGAGATCGATCGCGTCCGCACGACCCGCCGCGATCGCGTCGCTGCCCAAGGGGAGCAACGGCCCGACGGTGCGAAACGTGATCTCGCCGTCCAGCCGCGCGGTCCCGTCGCTCGCGGCTTCGAAGCGGGCAGCGGCGGTCGGATCGCGGCCCATCAGCCCTTGCCGTCCCCGGCGCGCCCAGTCGCGGCGTGCTTCACCGTCTCGGCATTCTGCCGCTGCAAGCGTTCGATCACCTCCTGCAGCCCCTTCTGATCGATCTCGGACGCGAAGTCGGTGCGGAAGCTCTGCACGTAGGAGATCCCCTCGATCACGACGTCCCAGGCCTTCCAGCCCTCGGGCGTCCGGTGCAGGCGGAAATCGACGGGGACCTTCTCGCCGTTCTCGCGCATCACCGTCGTGCGCACCGTCGCCTCGGTCGCGTTCGGGCTGCCGCGGTACGGCAGGATCTTGAATCGGTTCGCGGTGAAATCCACGAGCGCCGTTCCGTAGTTGTGGAGCAGCGAATGATAGAAAGCCGAGACGAACTCGGTGCGCTGCTGCGGCGTCGCGCTGCGCCACGTCGGCCCGAGCACGAGCTGGGCCGCGTATTGCGTGTCGAAATTCGGCAGCAGGACCGTCGCGACCAGATGGTCGAGCTTCGCCGGATCCTTCGCGTACATCGACCGGTGCGCCGAGAGCTCCGTCAGCATGCGCTGCGCGCTCGCGGCGACGAGCTGCTCCGGGCCGAGCGCCGCGGCGGGGGCCGCGCCACCGGCGGTCGCCGGTGCGGCCGCCGCCGCGAGTGCGCCGGCGGCACCGCCGACGCCGAGAGCGGCGGCGAGCGCCGCCGCGGAGAGTCTGGTACGGAGCGTGCGATGCGCGGTCATTTCGGTTGTCCTCCGGTGGAGCCCGGGGTGGTCGAGCTCTTGTTGAAGTTCGCGAGAAACTGCCCAATCAGCTTCTCCAGCACCAAGGCCGAATTGGTGAATGTGATCTCGCTGTGATTCTTCAAGTACGTCTCCGCCCCGCCGGGGCTCAAACCGATGTATTGCCCGCCGAGCAGCCCCTGCGTGTAGATGTTCGCGCTGCTGTCGGTCGGGATCTGATTGAACTTGTCGTCGATCCGCATCGTGACGACCGCCTTGAAGTCCTGCGAATCGAAGCCGATGCCGGCGACCCGGCCGACCTGCACGCCCGCCATCGAGACCGGCGCGCCGACCTTGAGGTCGCCGATGTCGCGAAACTTCGCGGTGACGACGTAGTACGGCTCCGACCGGAACGACAGCCCGTGGCTGGTCGTCTGCGTGGTCAGGAAAAACAGCGCTGCGAATCCGAGCAGCACGAACAGGCCGGTGCCGAGATTCAACGCGCGCGACTTGCGCATACCGTATCCCTCATTTCAGGAAAAATGCCGTGATCAGATAATCCAGGAACAACACGATGACCGCCGAGGTCACGACCGTCCGCGTGGTCGCCGTGCCGACGCCCTCGGCGGTCGGCTCCGCGTGGAAGCCCTGGTAGACGGCGATCAGGCTGCACGCGATGCCGAACACGACGCTCTTGACGATGCCTTCGTTGACGTCCCGCAGGTCGACGGACGCCTGCATCTGCGACCAGAAGCTGCCGGAGTCGACGTGCATGAACTGTACGCCGACGAGCTGCGCGCCATAGATGCCGATCATGCTGAAGATCGCGGCGAGCAGCGGCATCGCGATCACGCCGCCGAGGAAGCGCGGCACGACGACCCGGCGCACCGGATCGACGGCCATCATCTCCATCGCGGACAACTGGTCGGTCGCGCGCATCAGGCCGATCTCGGAGGCGAGCGCCGTTCCGGCGCGTCCCGCGAACAGCAGCGCGGTGACGACCGGTCCGAGTTCGCGCACCAAGCCGATCGCCGCGGCGGTACCGAGCGCGTCCTCGGAGCCGAATCGCTGCAGCAGATCGTAGCCTTGCAGGCCGAGCACCATCCCGACGAACAGGCCCGAGAGCATGATGATCACCAGCGACAGCGCGCCGGCGTTGTAGACCTGATCGAAGATCAGCTGCGGGCGCAGCAGCGCACTCGGTACCTGCGCGAGGATCCGGACGAGAAACCGGATCGTGTCGCCCAGGCGCTCGACCGACTCCGACAGGCTGTCGAGAAAATCGCGAATCACGCGAAACGGCCTCCGTCCGGTGAGAGCAGTTCCTCGAAGTAGTCGGGAGCCGGATAGTGGAACGGCACCGGTCCGTCCGCGAGGCCGCCGACGAACTGCTTGACGACGTCGGAGGGCGAATCGCGCAGTTCCTGCGGCGTACCCTTCGCGACCACCCGTCCGCCGGACAGCAGGAACACCCGATCGGCGACCGCGGTGATCTCGTGCACGTCGTGCGACACGACGATGCTCGTCAGGCCGAGCGCGTCGTTGAGGCGGCGGATCAGCCGCAGGATCACGCCCATCGAGATCGGATCGAGACCGACGAAAGGCTCGTCGTAGAGCAGGATCTGCGGGTCCATCACGATCGCGCGCGCGAGCGCGACGCGCCGCGCCATTCCGCCGGAGAGCTCCGCCGGCATCAACCCGGCCGCGCCCCGCAGGCCGACCGCCTGCAGTTTGGTCAGCACCAGGTGGCGGATGAGCCGTTCGGGCAGCCGGGTGTGTTCGCGCAGCGGGAACGCGACGTTCTCGAACACGCTGATGTCGGTCAGCAACGCGCCGTTCTGGAACAGCATGCCCATGCGCTGGCGCAGCGCGTACACCTGCGAACGCGACGCGCCGACGACCGCGACCCCGGCCACGTCGATCGACCCGGAGTCCGCGGTCGCCTGGCCGGTGATCAATCGCAGCAAGGTCGTCTTGCCGGTGCCGCTCGGCCCCATCACCGCGGTGACCTGCCCGCGCAGCACCTGCATGTCGAGACCGTCGAAGATCGCACGGCCGCCGACCGAATAGCGGACATCGCGCAAATCGATGATCGGAGAAGTCGCGTTCACTGTCGTCGTATCCATCGCGAACGCGCCCAGGGGCCTGCGCCGCGCACCCACGTGATTCGGTGAGCCTTGGTCGTCGTTTTTCCGTCGTCGCGCCCGGCGCGCGCCGTCCCTCGACCGGTTGGACAGGACCGATCGCGATCCGTTCCGCGGGCGGCGCGGGGGTGGCAAAGTCTACCAAAGACTCGCTGGCTCGGCCCGAATGCTGGCGTCCCGGCGCAATCAGGACTAAACTAGTCCTAGTTCGGGCGGCACCACGCCCAAGTACGCGCGATCGGGAGGTCGCTCGATGCTGCGGATGGGGAAAATGACCGATTACGCGACCGTCGTGCTCGCGGCACTCGCCGACGACCCCACGCGGCAGTGCGCGGCCGCCGACCTCGCCGAGCGCACGCACCTCAGCCCACCGACCGTGAGCAAGGTGTTGAAGGGCCTGCAGCGCGCCGGCATGGTGCATTCGGCACGAGGCACGCACGGCGGCTACCGGCTCGCGCGCCGGCCGGACGAGATCACCGCGGCCGAGATCCTCGACGTGTTCGAAGGACCGATCGCGATCACCGAGTGCAGCACCGCCACGAGCCAGTGCGGGATCGAGAAGCGCTGCCGCGTCGGCACCGCCTGGCAGCGGATCAACCAGGCGATCCGCCGCGAGCTCGAGGACGTCACCTTGCACGAGCTCCTCGCACCCGAACCGCCGACACTGCGCGGCGGCTCCCTCGCCTCGCGGATCCGCATCGTCGCGGCGCGACTCTAGACCTCATTCGCCCTCATGGAACGCCATCGTGTCCAGTAAAGCCACCGACGTCGAAACCCTGTTGAGCCGCAAGTACCAGCACGGCTTCGTGACCGACATCGAGTCGGACAGCCTGCCCCCCGGCCTCGACGAGAGCGTCGTGACCGCGATCTCGCGCAAGAAGAACGAGCCGCAGTTCCTGCTCGACTGGCGCCTCAAGGCCTTCCGGCATTGGCTGACCCTGCGCGAGCCGACCTGGGCGACGGTGCATCACCCGCCGATCGATTACCAGGCGATCTCCTATTTCTCCGCGCCGCGGCCCCCCACCGACGCGCCGAAGAGCATCGACGAGGTCGACCCGAAACTGCTCGCGACCTACGAGAAGCTCGGCATCCCGCTGCACGAGCGGGCGCGACTCGCCGGCGTCGCGGTCGACGCGGTCTTCGACAGCGTGTCCGTCGCGACGACGTTCAAGGACAAGCTCGCGAAGGCCGGCGTGATCTTCTGCTCGTTCTCGGACGCGGTCCGCGATCATCCGGAGCTGATCGAGCGCTACCTGGGCACCGTCGTCCCGCCGGCCGACAACTTCTTCGCGGCGCTGAACTCCGCGGTGTTCTCCGACGGCTCGTTCGTGTACGTGCCGGCGGGGGTGCGCTGCCCGATGGAGCTGTCGACCTATTTCCGGATCAACGCGGCGAAGACCGGCCAGTTCGAGCGCACGCTGATCATCGCCGCCGAAGGCGCGACGGTGAGCTACCTGGAAGGCTGCACCGCGCCGATGCGCGACGAGAACCAGCTGCATGCGGCGGTCGTGGAACTGGTCGCGCTCGACGACGCGAAGATCAAGTACTCGACGGTGCAGAACTGGTATCCCGGCGACGAGAACGGCGTCGGCGGCATCTACAATTTCGTGACCAAGCGCGGCGAGTGCCGCGGGCGCAACGCGAAGATCTCCTGGACGCAGGTCGAGACGGGCTCGGCGATCACCTGGAAGTACCCGAGCTGCGTGCTGAAGGGCGACGGGTCGGTCGGCGAGTTCTACTCGGTCGCGGTCGCGAACAACTACCAGCAGGCCGACACCGGCACCAAGATGATCCATATCGGCCGCGACACCAAGAGCACGATCGTCTCGAAGGGCATTTCCGCGGGTCACGCGGTCAACACCTATCGCGGCCTGGTGAAGGTGCTGCCGAGCGCGACCGGCGCGCGCAACTTCACCCAGTGCGATTCGCTGCTGATGGGCAGCCAATGCGCCGCGCACACCTTCCCGATCGTCGAAGTGCGCAACCCCGACGCGACCGTCGAGCACGAGGCCAGCACCTCGAAGATCGGCGAGGACCAGCTCTTCTACTGTCTACAACGCGGTGTGTCGGCCGAAGACGCCGTGAACATGATCGTCAGCGGATTCTGCAAGGCGGTTTTCAAGGAATTGCCGATGGAGTTCGCGGTGGAGGCGCAGAACCTGCTCAGCGTGAGCCTGGAAGGCGCCGTCGGTTGAACTCGATCCCGGAGTCATCAAAAGTGCTGAAGATCTCCCAATTGCGCGCGAACGTCGTGGGCAGGAACATCTTGAAGGGCGTCGATCTCGAGATCGGCGCCGGCGAGGTGCATGCGATCATGGGTCCGAACGGCTCCGGCAAGAGCACCCTCGTGCAGGTGCTCGCCGGCCGCGAGGATTACGAGATCACTGGCGGAAGCGTCAGCTTCGATGGCGCGGACCTGCTCGCGATGCCCCCCGAGGAGCGTGCCCGCGCCGGGCTGTTCCTCGGGTTCCAGTACCCCGTCGAGATTCCGGGCGTCAACAACGCCTACCTGCTGAAGGCGGCGCTGAACGCGAAGCGCAAGGCCGCCGGCCTCGCGGAGGTCGACGCGTACGAGTTCCTGAGCTTGATCAAGGCGAAGATGAAGTTCATGGGCATGGACGAGTCGTTCCTGAGCCGCGGCGTGAACGAAGGGTTCTCCGGCGGCGAGAAGAAACGCAACGAGATCCTGCAGATGCTCGTGCTCGAACCGAGGCTCGCGCTGCTCGACGAGACCGACTCCGGGCTCGACATCGACGCGCTGAAGGTGGTCGCGAAGGGCGTGAACAGCCTGCGCGCCGCCGAACGATCGATCGTGCTCGTGACCCATTACCAGCGGCTGCTCGACTACGTCGAGCCCGACCGCGTGCATGTGTTCGCGGACGGGCGCATCCTCAAGTCCGGCGACAAGACGCTCGCGCACGAGCTCGAGGCGCGGGGCTACGACTGGCTGCGCGAGGAGCGCGTCGCGTGAGCGCCGCCCGGGACAAGGACGCGGCCCTGCGGTCGTTCGAGGCCGCGTGGCACGCGAGGCCCGGGGACGGGATCGCCGCGACGCGCGCCGAGGCGATGCGACGGTTCCTCGCGCTCGGCCTGCCGAGTCCGCGCGACGAGAGCTGGCGCCACACGAACCTGCGCGCGCTCGCCGGCCGTCCGTTCGCCGACGCGGAACCCGCGACGCCCATGCGCGCGTCCTGGCTCGCCGGCATCTGCGCGGCCCCGATCGCGATCGTGAACGGCCGCCCGCTGCCCGCGGCGCCGGCGCGCACCGACGATCCGGCGCTGTCGATCGAGAGCCTGCGCGCGTCGATCGACCGCGATCCGGCGTCGCTCGCCGCCCGGCTCGGATCGATCGGCGAGACGGAGTCGGAGCGCTGGGCGCTGCTCAACCGGGCGCTGTTCGTCGACGGGCTGCACGTGCGCGTCACCGGCCGCGTCGCCGCGCCGTTGCTGATCGTGCATTCTGCGGAAACGGCCCGGGACGACGCGGCGGTGCACTCGCGGGTGATCGTCGACGTCGCCGCGGGCGCCCAGGCGACGATCGTCGAGCACCACCTCGGCGGCGACGGCCACGCGACGCTCGTGAACCACACGACCCAGCTGCACCTCGCGCCGGGCGCATCGGCCGAACACTATCGCGTGTTCTCTAGCGACGCGCACACGACGCACTTCGACGCGCTCGAAATAACCCAGGCCGCCGACAGCCGCTGCCGCCAGTTCACGATCGCGCTCGGCGGCGCGCTGCTGCGCGCGAACCTGAGCGGCCGGCTCGACGCGGCCGGCGCCGAGCACGACAGCTACTCGCTGCTGGTCGGCCACGGCGCACGACAGGTCGATTGCGTGAACGCGATCGTGCACGCCGCCTCGCGTACGACGAGCCGGCAGACCGCGCGAGCGCTCGCGGCGGGCACCAGCCGGGTCGTTTTCAACAGCCGCGTACGCGTCGAGGCGGGAACCGCCGGCGCGCAATCGAACCAGTCCTGCCGCGGCTTGCTGCTGTCGCCGACGGCCGAGATCGACACGCGCCCGCAACTCGAGATCCTCGCGGACGACGTCAAGTGCGCGCACGGCGCGACCACCGGCCGGCTCGATCCGAACATGCTGTTCTACCTGCTCGCTCGCGGCATCGACCGCGCGGCCGCCCAGACCCTGCTGATCTACGCGTTCCTCGACGACCTGCTGACCGGGATGTCGATCCCGGGCGCGCGGCACGCGATCGAGGAGGCGCTGATCGCCGAATTGCCGGGGGCGGACCTGCTGAGGGCTTATCGATGAACGACGCGGCCCGGGCACCGGCGCGCCCCGCGGATCCGACGCCGTTCGACGTCCACGCGATACGCGGCGAGTTCCCCGTGCTCGCCCGGCGCGTGCACGGCCATCCCCTCGCCTACCTCGACAATGGCGCCTCGTCGCAGGCGCCGCGTGCGGTGATCGAGGCGGTCGACGACTACGCGCGCTCGCACCACGCGAACGTGCACCGCGGCGTGCACACGTTGAGCGAGGAAGCGACCGCGCTGTACGAAGGTGCGCGCGACCGCGTGACGCGCTGGCTGAACGCGGCGTCGCGGACCGAGATCGTGTTCACGCGCGGAACGACCGAGGCGGTGAACCTGGTCGCGCAGAGCTACGCCCGGCCGCGGCTGCGCGCAGGCGACGAGGTGCTGATCACCCATCTCGAGCACCACGCGAACATCGTGCCCTGGCAGATCGTCTGCGAGCAGACCGGCGCGAAGCTCGTCGTCGCGCCGATCGACGCGCGCGGCGAGGTCGATCCGGAGGGGGTCGAGGCGCTGATGGGCCCGCGGACCCGCGTGTTCGCGTGCGCGCACGTGTCCAATGCGCTCGGCACGGTGCTCCCCGTCGAGCGGCTGATCGCGAGCGCGCGCGAGCGCGGGATCGCGACCTTGATCGACGGCGCACAGGCGGTCCCCCACTCGCGGGTCGACGTGCGCGCGCTGGGCTGCGATTTCTACGCGTTCTCCGGCCACAAGATGTTCGCGCCGACCGGGATCGGCGTGCTCTACGGGCGCGAATCGATGCTCGAGCGCATGCCGCCGTGGCAAGGCGGCGGCGACATGATCCTCACGGTGAGCTTCGAGCGCACGACCTACAACGCGCTGCCCTACAAGTTCGAGGCGGGCACCCCCAACATCGTCGGAGCGGTCGGCCTCGGTGCCGCGATCGATTTCCTCGGATCGATCGACCTCGACGGAGCGCACGCGCACGAAGCGGCGCTGCTCGAGCACGCGCACGCCGTGCTCGCGCCGATCCCGGGTCTGCGGGTGATCGGCACCGCCCGCCGCAAGGCGGGCCTCGTGTCGTTCGTGGTCGACGGCGTTCATCCGCACGATCTCGGCACGGTGCTCGACCAGGACGGGATCGCGATCCGCACCGGCCATCACTGCGCGATGCCGGTGATGGACTTCTTCGGCGTACCCGCGACCGCTCGCGCGTCGTTCGCGTTCTACAACACCTTCGAGGAGATCGACCGCTTGGCGGTCTCGCTCGAGCGCACGCGCCGCATGTTCGGCGGGGATGGCGGCTGATGGAACTGAAGGATCTCTACCGCGACGTGATCCTCGATCACAATCGCACGCCACGCAACTTCGGGCCGCTGGAGGGCGCCTCGGCCAACGTCGAGGGCTCGAACCCGCTGTGCGGCGACCGGCTCACGCTGCACCTGCGGATCGCCGGCGACCGGATCGCGGACGTGAAATTCGAAGGCCACGGCTGTGCGATCTCGACCGCGTCGGCGTCGCTGATGACCGAGGCGATCAAGGGACGCACGCGAGCCGAGGCGCTCGAACTGTTCGGCCGCGTGCACGCGCTGTTGACCGACGATGCGGCCGTGCCGGACGAGAGTCTCGGCAAGCTCGCGGCGCTGTCCGGCGTGCGGGAATTCCCGGCACGCGTGAAGTGCGCGAGCCTGTGCTGGCACACGCTCGCGACCGCGCTGAGATCGCCCGCCCCGGAGTCGATCCCCGCCGTATCGACCGAGTGACCCGGAGACCCGATGCGCAGCCACGAAAACGAACCGATCGTCGTCCAACGCCCGACGCCCGCGATCGCGATCCCCTCGGGCGTCGAAGTCGAACTGAAGCCCGGCGTGGTCGGCTACGTGACGCAGGCGCTCGGCGGGAGCTTCACCGTCTACATCGACGGCAACCTGTTCCGCATCGCCGGCGCCGACGCCGACGCGATCGGGATGACGCCGGTGAAGCCGCCCGAGCTGCCCCCGGGCGCGTCGGAGGCGGACATCCTGAACGTGATCTGGGATCAGCTGCGCACCTGCTACGATCCCGAGATCCCGGTGAACATCGTCGATCTCGGGTTGATCTACGAGTGCACGCTGACGGGCGGGCCCGACGGCCGCACCGCGATCATCAAGATGACGCTGACCGCGCCCGGCTGCGGGATGGGCGAGGTGCTCGTGCAGGACGTGCGCGAGAAGGTCGAGATCGTGCCGACGATCGCGCGGGCCGAGGTCGAGCTCGTGTTCGACCCGCCCTGGAACCCGGCGTTGATGACCGAGGCGGCGCGATTGCAGACGGGCATGCTGTGACCGGGGACGCCCGATGAGTTGGGTCGACGTCGCGGCGGAGTCGGATCTCGAACCAGGTCGCGCGATCGGCGTGCGCGCCGGCACCCACTTCGTCGCGCTCGCGCGCTGCGAGGACGGCGTCCGAGCGGTCGAGGACGTGTGCACGCACGACGGCGCGGAACTCGCGGGCGGCGAGGTCGAGGGCTGCGAGATCGCCTGCCCGCGGCACGGTGCCCGCTTCTGCCTGCGGACCGGCGCGGCGCTGACGCCGCCCGCCTACGAGGCGATCCGCACCTACGAAGCGAAGGTCGAGGGAGGCCGGATATGGGTCCGCACCGACGACTGACGCTCCTGCGACACGGCAAGGCGCATCCGGCGGTCGACGGCGAGGACCCGATCCGCACGCTCACGAAGCGCGGCGTGCGCCAGGCCGAGGAGATGGGTCGGCGCCTGCGCGAGCGCGGGTGGATCCCCGATCTCGTGGTGGCGAGCCCCGCGGTGCGCACCTGGGCGACCGCCGAGATCGTCGCGCGCGCCTGCGGGCTCGGGGCGCGATCGCTGCGGCGAGCCGAGGCGCTGTACGGCGCCGCTCCCGCGACGATCTGGAAGATCGCCACCGCCAGCGATCCCGAGGCGCGTCACGTGCTGATCTGCGGCCACAACCCCGGTCTCAGCGAACTCGCGAGCCGCTTCGGCCCGCGGCCGGAAGCGCGGCGCCTCGGCACCGGTGCGCTCGCGAGCGCGGTCTGGGATCGAGGCGGCTGGGACGAGATCGATCCCGAGGACGCCGTTCGCTGCGACAGCGAACAGCCGGAGGAGGAGCCGCCGGGCCGGACCCCGCGCGCTCAGGACTGACCGCGATGCAGGCGCAGCAGTCGGCGCCGGTCGCGCTTGTCCGGCCGCGCGTCGGGTCGCGGCCGCGAAGCGGCCGCGAGGCGCGCGTTCTCCCGGAACGCCGCGCGGCGCACGGCGCTGGCGTCGGTCTCGCGATAGTGGGTGCGCGCCTCGGGCGCGGGCCCGCGGCGCTCGGGCAGACCCAGCACCTCGAATTCGGCGACGATTCCGGCGAGCGTGACCTCGATGTGGTCGCCGACCGCGACCCGCCGCGACGGCTTCGGACGATCGCCGTTCACCCGGACCTTGCCGCCGTCGACCGCCGCCGTCGCCGCGCCGCGCGTCTTGTAGAAACGCGCGTGCCAGAGCCACTTGTCGAGTCGACGGTTCGCGGCGGATTCATCGGTCACGGCTCGCTATAATAGAGGACGCGCAAAATCCGCGGCAAACGTCCGCGCCATGGGAGTGCCGGTGAAGAGCGAATTCCTCGATCGACTGCGCCAGGAAACCGCGGGCCTCGAGACCGCGGGCCTGTTGAAGCGCGAGCGGATCATCGGTTCGCCGCAGGGGCCCACGGTGCGCCTCGCGGACGGCCGCGAACTCGTGAATCTGTGCGCGAACAACTATCTCGGTCTCGCGTCCCATCCGGCGGTCGTCGCGGCGGCGCACCGCGCGCTCGACGAGTACGGTTACGGCATGGCCTCGGTGCGCTTCATCTGCGGGACGCAGACCGTGCACCGCACGCTCGAGCAGCGCCTGGCCGCGTACCTGTCGATGGAGGACGCGATCCTCTACTCCTCGTGTTTCGACGCGAACGGCGGACTGTTCGAGACCCTGCTCGACGAGCGCGACGCGGTGATCAGCGACGCGCTGAACCACGCGAGCATCATCGACGGGATCCGCCTGTGCAAGGCCCGCCGCCTGCGCTACGCGAACAACGACCTCGCCGAGCTCGAACGTTGCCTGCGCGAGGCGAGCGACGCGCGCGTCCGGCTGATCGCGACCGACGGGGTGTTCTCGATGGACGGCTCGGTCGCGAAGCTCCGCGAGATCTGCGACCTCGCCGACCGCCACGACGCCTGGGTGATGGTCGACGATTCGCACGCGACCGGCTTCATGGGCGCACGCGGCCGCGGCACGCCGGAAGCCTGCGGCGTCGTCGGCCGGGTCGACATCCTGACCGGCACGCTCGGCAAGGCGCTCGGCGGCGCGAGCGGCGGATACGTCGCCGCGCGCCGTGAGATCGTCGCGTGGCTGCGCCAGCGATCCCGCCCCTACCTGTTCTCGAACAGCATCCCGCCGGTCGTCGCCGGCGCGACGCTGCGGGTCCTCGACCTGCTCGAGGCGTCGGACGATCTGCGCGAACGGCTGCACGCGAACGCGCGGCATTTCCGCGCGCGGATGCAGGCGCTAGGCTTCCAGTTGTTGCCGGGCGAGCATCCGATCGTGCCGATCATGCTGCACGATGCGCCGCTCGCGGTGCGCCTCGCCGAACGCATGCTCGCCGAAGGGGTGTACGTGATCGCGTTTTCCTACCCGGTGGTCCCGCAGGGGCAGGCGCGGATCCGCACCCAGATGAGCGCCGCGCACACCATCGAACAACTGGACCGCGTCGTCGACGCGTTCGCGCGCGCCGGGCGCGATCTCGGCATCGTCCGCTAGGAGCCGCTGATGAAAGCACTGGTGAAGTCACACGCCGAGCCCGGCATCTGGCTCGAAGAGATCGCGGAACCCGAGGTCGGCCACAACGACGTGCTGATCAAGATCCATCGCACCGCGATCTGCGGTACGGACATGCACATCTTCAACTGGGACGCGTGGGCCCGCAAGACGATCCCGGTGCCGATGGCCGTCGGTCACGAATACTCGGGGGAGATCGTCGAGATCGGCAGCGAAGTGCGCGGCTTCGCACCCGGCGACCGCGTCTCCGGCGAGGGTCACATCACCTGTGGGCACTGCCGCAACTGCCGCGCGGGCCGCCGGCATCTGTGCCGCAACACGCGCGGCGTCGGTGTCAACCGTGCCGGCGCGTTCGCCGAATACCTCGCGATCCCGGCATCGAACGTGTTCAAGCTCTCGCCCGCGATCGACGACGAGGTCGCCGCGATCCTCGACCCGTTCGGCAACGCGACCCACACCGCGCTCGCGTTCAACGTGGTCGGCGAGGACGTGCTGATCACCGGCGCGGGGCCGATCGGGATCATGGCGGTGGCGATCGCCCGCCATTGCGGCGCGCGTCACGTCGTGATCACCGACGTGAACGACTACCGGCTCGCGCTCGCCGAGCGGATGGGCGCGACGCGATCGGTGAACGTCGGGCGCCAGTCGCTCGACGCGGTGATGAAGGATCTCGGGATGGAGGAAGGGTTCGACGTCGGGTTCGAGATGTCCGGCAACCCGGCCGCGCTGCGCGAGATGCTGCGCACGATGAACCACGGCGGCAGCCTGTCGCTCCTCGGCATTCCGCCGGAGGAGACGGCGATCGATTGGAATCAGGTGATCTTCAAGGGACTCGTGATCAAGGGCATCTATGGCCGGGAGATGTTCGAGACCTGGTACAAGATGGCGAGCATGCTGCAGAGCGGACTCGACGTGCGGCCGGTGATCACCCACCGGCTCGGGATCCGCGACTTCCGCGAGGGCTTCGAGATCATGAATTCGGGGCGGTCCGGGAAAGTCGTGCTCGACTGGGCCGCGCTGTGACCCGGGTTCAGTCGCCGGGCGCGCCGCACCAGCAATACGCGTAGATCCCGCGGGGATCGTTGAAGCGCGACAACTCGCGCGCACTCTCGATCAGCGGGTCGAGCGCGGATCCCGTGAACGGCGGCGCACCGGGGATCCATCCGGCGTCGCGCCCCCAGACGAGCGCCTCGGAGCGCAGCTGCATCAACAGCTCGTCGCGCAAGCCGAGCTGCGGCTCGATGAAGTCGACGCCGTAGGGACCGGAGATCCGCGCGAGCTTCGCCGCCGCGGCGATCGCCCGCTTCAGGCCCCCGAGATGATCGACGAGCCCGAGATGGCGCGCGTCGGCGCCGGACCAGACGCGGCCTTCGGCGATCTTCTCGACGTCGGCGACGCTCATCCGCCGGCCCGTGGCGACCCGCTGCAGGAATTGCGCGTAGGCGTGATCGATCGAGCTCTGCAGCATCTGTTTCTCGCCGTCGCTCAAGGGCCGGTCGATGCGCCCCATGCCGGCGAGCGGCGTCGTGCCGATCCCGTCGACCGCGACGCCGAGCTTCGCGAGCGTGCGCTGGAAGGTCGGCACCACCGCGAACACGCCGATCGAGCCGGTCAGGGTCGTCGGACTCGCGTAGATCTCGTTCGCGCCGGAGGAGATGTAATAGCCGCCGGACGCCGCGTAGCTGCTCATCGAGACGACGACCGGCTTGCCCGCGCGGCGCACGCGCAGCACGGCGCGCAGGATCTGTTCCGACGCGAACAGACTCCC
This sequence comes from Pseudomonadota bacterium, assembly GCA_021785405.1. GTDB lineage: Bacteria > Pseudomonadota > Gammaproteobacteria > Steroidobacterales > Steroidobacteraceae > Bog-1198. The sequence goes on from JAJYFF010000024.1 coordinate 39,510, forward strand.
GCCCGGACTGTCGACCCGCATCACGACCGCCTTGATCGCCGGATCGTACTCGGCCTCGCGCAGCAGATCCGACGTGCTCTCGCCGCCGATCGCGCCGGGCGGCTGGCGCCCGTCGAGGATGTCGCCGGCGGCGACGATCACCGCGACGCGATCGCTGGGTTTGGAGCGGAACAGATGCTTCGCCCGCACCGAGGCGAGGTAGGAATCCATCGAGATCGCTTGGTAGGAATGGGTATCGGAATTCGCTCCGACCCGCTTCGCGATCTCGCGGTCGACTTGATGACGAGTCAGCAGCGCGGTGACCAGCCGCTGCTGCAGCGCGAGCCGCGCCGCATCGCCGTGCATGCTCTGCAGCGCCTGCGGCTCCGTGTTCACGTAGTTCTGGATCGCGTCCGCCGGCAAGCCGCGCGCCCGCGTGACGTCGCGCTGGTACTCGCTCCAGAGCGTCCCGAGCCAGGCCTCGCTCTCGGTGCGCTCGGCCGCGCCCATGTCGGTGCGGGAGTACTCGTCCGTATAGCTCTTGAATATCCCGGCGCGGAAGATGTTCACGTCGACGCCGAGCTTGTCGATCGCCGTCTTCAGGTACATCCGGTAATAGTCGAAGCCGTCGATCGACACCGATCCGAGCGGATCGAGGTCCACCTCGTTCGCCTGGGCGGCGAGGTAGTACTGCGTCTGGTCGAGCGAGTTCGCGGTCGCGATCACCGGCTTCCCGGAGGCGCGGAAATCGCGGATCGCCGCGCCGACTTCCTGCAGCTTCGACAGCCCGGATGGCGCGAGCTTGTCGAGCACGAGCACCAGCACCTTGATCCGCGAGTCGCCCTTCGCCGCCTCGATCGCGTCGATCACGTCGCGCAGGCGCGTCTGCCGGCTCGACCCGCCGGAGGCCTCGCCGAGCGCCCGGCGGAACGGATCGACCGCCGCCTGCTCGACCAGCTGCCCGTGCGGCGCGATCACCAGCGCGGCGGAGTCCGGGACGATCGGGATCGAGGTGTGCAGCGCCGCGAGCAGGAAGCCGAAGATCAGCAGCAGCAGCAGCAGATGCAGCCCCTTGCGGACCCCGTCGAGGATCCGCCAGACGAGCGCGAACACGCTGCCGACTGCCGCTGTGAATTTCACCGACGACTCCGCGGCCACACCAACTGCCGGTCCGGGACCGCGAGAAGTCTCAGAGCTTCTCTTCGATTCGCGCCGCCTTGCCGGACAGATCGCGCAGGTAGTAGAGCTTCGCGCGGCGCACCGCGCCGCGGCGCTTCACGCTCACTTCGCTGATCCACGGGCTGTGCGTCTGGAACACCCGTTCGACGCCCTCGCCGTGGGATACCTTGCGGACCGTGAACGAGGAGTTCAGGCCGCGATTCTTCTTCGCGATCACGACGCCCTCGTAGGCTTGCACGCGCTCGCGGTCGCCCTCGACGACCTTCACCTGCACGACGACGGTGTCGCCGGGATTGAACT
>JAJYFF010000080.1 GCA_021785405.1 Pseudomonadota bacterium
TCCGCAGCGCCCGCGGCCGCGGCGCCACCGACGCCTGCGGCGTCCCCGCCGCCTGCGGCGGCGTCGCCGGGGCCGGTCGTGCACGCGATCGACGAGGCTGGCTTCTCGAAGGCCCATGCGAGCCCGTCGGTGCGCAAGTTCGCGCGGGAACTCGGGGCCGACCTCGCGAGCATCCGCGGCACCGGACCGAAGGGCCGGATCACCGCCGAGGACGTCAAGGCGCACGTGAAGCGCCTGCTGAGCGCGCCGTCCGCCGGCGCGCCGGCGGCGCTGCCGAAGGTCGCGACGGTCGATTTCGCCGCGTTCGGCGCGGTCGAGGTCACGCCGTTGTCGCGGATCCAGAAAATTTCCGGCGCGCGCTTGCAGGCGAGTTGGCTCAACCTGCCGCACGTGACGCAGCACGAGATCGCCGACATCACCGCGCTCGACGCGGAGCGGCGGCGGATGCAGGACAAGGCCGCCGAGGCCGGCGTGAAGCTCACGGTGCTCGCCTACCTGGTGCGGGCGTGCGTGCTCGCGCTGAAGGAGTTCCCGCGGTTCAACGCCTCGCTCGATCCGAGCGGCGAGAACCTGGTGCTGAAGCGCTACTTCCACATCGGCTTCGCGGCGGACACGCCGAACGGCCTGGTCGTGCCCGTGATCCGCGATGCCGACCGCCTCGGGCTGTTCGACGTCGCCCGGGCACTCGCGACGCTGTCGGCGAGCGCCCGCGCGGGCAAGCTGACCGCCGCACAGATGCAGGGCGGGAGCTTCACGATCTCGAGCCTCGGCGGAATCGGCGGCACCTCCTTCACGCCGATCATCAACGCCCCCGAGGTCGCGATTCTCGGCGTTTCGCGCGCCTCCCATCAGCCGGTCTACGAGTACGGCTCGTTCTGGCCGCGGCTGATGCTGCCGCTGTCGCTGTCGTACGATCACCGGGTGATCGACGGCGCCGCGGCCGCCCGCTTCGTCGTGTTCCTCGCGAAGGTGCTCGGCGACGTGAAGGCACTGCAATGAGCCTGACCGAAGTCCGGATCCCGGATCTCGGCGAGGTCAAGGACGCCGGCGTCGTCGACGTGTCGATCGCGCCGGGCGCGACGATCGCGGTCGACGATCCGCTGCTCACGCTGGAATCCGAGAAGGCATCGATGGACGTGCCGTCGCCGGTCGCGGGGATCGTGCGCGAGGTCAAGCTCCACAAGGGCGATCGGGTCGCGGCCGGCGCGCTGATCGGTCTCGTCGAAACCGCGCCCGCCGCGGCGGCGCCGTCGACCGCGCGCGGGTCAGCGGCCGCGACGCCCGCCGCCGCCGCACCGGCGGTCGCGCCCCTCGCGGCGTCGCCGGACGCGGCGCCGGCCGGCGCGGTCGACCTCGTCGTGCTCGGCGGCGGGCCCGGGGGCTATACGGCGGCGTTCCGTGCGGCCGATCTCGGGATGCGGGTGATCTTGGTGGATCGCTGGCCGACGCTCGGCGGGGTCTGTCTGAACGTCGGTTGCATTCCGTCGAAAGCCTTGCTGCACGCGGCGGCCGTGATCGAGGAGGCCGCCGCGATGGCCGCTTGCGGCGTCGAGTTCGGCGCACCGCGGATCGACCGCGCTCGCCTGCGCGGGTGGAAGGACCGCGTGGTCGCGAAGCTCACCGGCGGCCTTGCGGCGCTCGCGAAGCAGCGCAAGGTCGAAGTCGTTCGCGGCGAGGGCAAGTTCGCGGGGCCCCACACGCTCACCGTCGTCACCGATGCGGGCCCGCGGCAGATCGATTTCCGCCAGTGCATCGTCGCGGTCGGATCCACGTCCGTGCGCCCTGCGGGGCTACCGGAGGATCCGCGCGTGATCGATTCGACCGGCGCGCTCGAATTGCCGGACTGCGATCGCTTGCTGGTGGTCGGCGGCGGCATCATCGGCCTCGAGATGGCCTGCGTCTACGCCGCCTTGGGTTCGCGCGTGACGGTCGTCGAGCTCGCGCCGGCGCTGATGCCGGGTGCGGATCCGGACCTGGTGCGGCCCCTGCAGAAGCGCCTCGACAAGCGGTATGAGCGCATCCTGCTCGGGACCCGCCTCGCCGCGCTCGACCCGCGGCCCGACGCCCTGCGGGCGACGTTCGAGGGGCCGGGCGCGCCCGCGCCCGGCGAGTTCGATCGCGTGCTCGTCGCCGTCGGCCGGATCGCGAACGGCCGGGCGATCGATGCAGCCGCCGCCGGGATCGCGGTGAACGACCGCGGCGTGATTCCGGTCGACCGGCAGATGCGCACCAACGTCCCGCACATCTTCGCGATCGGCGACGTCGCGGGGCCGCCGATGCTCGCGCACAAGGCGACTCACGAGGCGAAGGTCGCCGCCGAGGTCGCCGCCGGGCACAAAGCGGCGTTCGACGCCCGCTGCATCCCCTCGGTCGCCTACACCGATCCGGAGATCGCGTGGGTCGGTCTCACCGAGACCGACGCGAAGGCCCGCGGCATCGCGTACGGCAAGGGGGTCTTCCCGTGGGCCGCGAGCGGCCGCGCGCTCGCGCTCGATCGCGACGAAGGATTCACCAAGCTCCTGTTCGATCCCGAGACGCGCCGCGTGATCGGCGGCGGCATCGTCGGCCCGAACGCCGGTGAACTGATCGCGGAGGTCGCGTTGAGCATCGAGATGGGCGCGGATGCGGCGGACGTCGGCCTCACCGTGCACCCGCACCCCACCTTGTCGGAAACGGTCGCGATGGCCGCCGAGGCGTTCGCAGGGACCCTGACCGATTTGTACCTGCCGAAGCGCTGACGCGGCGCGCGCGCCGGCCGCTCAGCGCTCCAGTGCGGCGAGCGCGAGCGCGAGGTAGCGGCGCTCGTCGGGCGCGGTTCCCGCGCGCTGCGCCTCCCACAGGGTCCGGCCGAGCGCCTCGGCGAGCAGGTGATCCGCGGCGTGCGCGTCGCCGAATTTCGCGATCGCGCGCCGATGTATCGCGACGACGCCGGGCGGGCGGTCGATCGCGATCTGCTCGCGCACCGCGACGTGCAACCCGAGGTGCAGGAACGGGTTCTCCGCGTCGCCGGCGGCGCTCGGCGCGTGACCGAGCGTGTCCTCGAGGTCGGCGATCGTCGCCTGGTATTCCGGGTGCAGCGCGATGACGTCGGCGAGCAAGGCCTCGAGCGGCGTCAGGGGCGTGCCCGCGCGCGCCTTCGCCCAGGCTTCGACGTAGGCCTTGCGCAGCGTGTCGCGCGAATAGCCGCTGGCGCCGCTCACGGGCGTTCCGCCGGCGTCTTGGCCCGGTACTCGCATAAATCGCTGATCAGGCAGACGGCGCAGTCGGGGCGGCGCGCCTTGCAGACGTAACGACCATGCAGGATCAGCCAGTGGTGCGCATCGTGCCGGTACTCCTCGGGCACGACCTTCATCAGGCGATCCTCGACCGCGCGCGGCGTCTTCCCCGGTGCGAGTCCGGTCCGATTCGCGACCCGGAAGATGTGCGTGTCGACCGCGATCGTCGGCTCGCCGAACGCGACGTTCAACACGACGTTCGCGGTCTTGCGGCCGACGCCCGGCAAGCTCTCGAGCGCGGCGCGATCGCGCGGCACGCGTCCGCCGTGTCGCTCGATCAGCCGTCGGCAGGTTTCGATCAGGTGGCGGGCCTTGCTCCGATACAGGCCGATCGACTGGATGTAGCGCGACAGGCCGTTCACGCCGAGCGCGAGCATCGCCTCCGGCGTACCGGCGTCCGCGAACAAGCGCTCGGTCGCCTGGTTCACGCTCTTGTCGGTCGCCTGCGCCGAGAGGATCACGGCGACCAGCAACTGGAATGCGCCGTGGTAGCGCAGCTCGGTGCGCGGCGCCGGGTTCGCTGCGCGGAACCGCGCGAAGATCTCGCGGCGCTTCGCGTCGTTCATCGCGAGGCGCCGCCGCTCATGACGCCGCCACCGGCTCGCCCGGCGAGCGCCTTCTTCGCGGCGATCTCGCGGGCGCGTTCTTCGGCGTACCGGGCGGCCCGGATGCGATGGGCCGCATGGCGCGCGCGATTGAGTTCGGGGTCGTTGCGCTGCGCCGGCGGCGCCGGCCGCATCTCGATGCAGTCGACCGGGCATGGCGGGAGGCACAGCTCGCAACCGGTGCAGCGGGCCTCGAGCACCGCATGCAGGTGCTTCGGCGCGCCGACGATCGCATCGACCGGGCAGGGCGCGAGGCACTTCGCGCAGCCGATGCAGCGCGCCTCGTCGATCACCGCGATCCGCGGCGGGCCCTCGGTACCGCAGGCCGGGTTCAGCGGCAGCGGCGCCCGTCCGAGCAGCTGCGCGAGCGCGGCGATCGTCGCGGCGCCGCCCGGCGGGCAACGGTCGATCTCGGCTTCGCCGGCGGCGATCGCGGCGGCGTAGGGCGCGCACCCGGCGTAGCCGCAGCGCGTGCATTGCGTTTGGGGGAGTCGGGCGTCGATGTCGGCGGCGAGCGCGCTCGCCGGGGCGCCGCTCATCTCACTTCACGCGCATGCCCGGCGCGGCGCCAGCGTCCGGCGAGAGCAGGAACACGTCCGGCCCGCCGGGCCCCGCGGCGAGGATCATGCCCTCGGACACGCCGAAGCGCATCTTGCGCGGCGCCAGATTCGCGACGACGACCGTCAGCCGGCCGATCAGCGTGGCCGGGTCGTACGCGGCGCGGATCCCCGCGAATACCTGGCGTTCGCCGAGTTCGCCGAGATCCACGCGCAGCCGCAGCAGCTTGTCGGCGCCGTCGACGCGCTCCGCCGCGAGGATTTTCGCGATCCGCAGATCGACACGGGCGAACTCGTCGATCGTCACGGGGCCGGTCGCCGCGGCGGGCGCCGCGCTCGCGGCGGGGGTCGCCGCCGCTGGCGATTGCGGTTCGACCAGGCGGGCGACCACCGCCGGATCGAGCCGGGTCGCGAGCGGCTCGTAGACGCCGATCGGCCGGCCGAGCAGCGCGGTGGCCGCGTCGTCCCAGTGCCAGGCCGCATCGCGCAGGAACCGCTCCGCCTTCGCCGCCATCTCCGGCAGCACCGGCTTCAAGTAGATCATCAGCGTGCGGAACAGGTTGAGGCCCTGGGTGCACACCGCGCGGGCCTCGTCCGCGCCGTCCGGGCGCTTCGCGATCAGCCACGGCTTGCGCTGGTCGATGTACTGGTTGGCGCGGTCGGCGAGCGCCATGATCTGGCGAATCGCACCCGCGTAGTCGCGGCTCTCGTAGGCTTCGGCGATCGGCGCGCCGCACGCGGCGAATTCGGCGAACAAGGCCGGCTCCGGCAGCGACTCGGCGAGCGTGCCGCCGGCCGAGCGGTGGATGAAGCCGGCGCAGCGGCTCGCGATGTTCACGAGCTTGCCGACGAGATCGGCGTTCACTCGCGACGCGAATTCCTCGAGGTTGAAGTCGACGTCGTCGAGGCCGGTACCGAGTTTCGCCGCGAAGTAATAGCGCAGGTACTCGGCGGGGAGCAGATCGAGATAGCGCCGCGCGGTGATGAAGGTCCCGCGGGACTTGGACATCTTCTGGCCGTTGATCGTCACGAAGCCGTGGGCGTGTACGCTGGTCGGCCGCCGCTGGCCGGAGCCCTCGAGCACGGCGGGCCAGAACAGCGCGTGGAAATACAGGATGTCCTTGCCGATGAAATGATGCAGCTCGGCGGCCGAGTCCGGCGCGAAGAAATCCTGGAACTCGAGTCCGGTGCGCGCGCACAGCTCGGTGAAGCTGCCGAGATAGCCGATCGGCGCGTCGAACCACACGTAGAAATACTTGTGCGGGGCGTCGGGGATCTCGAAGCCGAAGTACGGCTCGTCGCGGGAGATGTCCCAGTCCTTCAAGCCCTGCGCGAACCACTCCTCGAGCTTGTGCGCGACGCTGCGCTGGACCGCGCCGCCGGCCATCCACGCCTTCAGACGCTCCTCGAACGCACTGAGCCGGAAGAAGTAATGCTCGGAGTCGCGATCGACCGGCGGCGTCCCGCTGATCACCGAGACCGCGTCCTTCAGGTCCGCGGGCGTGTAGGTCGCGCCGCAGACCTCGCAGCTGTCGCCGTACTGATCCGCCGCGCCGCAGTTCGGACAGGTGCCCTTCACGTACCGGTCGGGCAGGAACAGGTTCGCGCTCGCGTCGTAGGCCTGTCGGATCGTGCGCCGCTCGATGAAGCCGCGCTCGCGCAGCGTCAGGTACATCCGCCGGCACACGGCCTCGTTCGCGGGCGAATGGGTCGAGCCGAAGTGATCGAGCGAGATCAACATCCCGGCGAGGTCGCGCGAGTGCTCGGCGTGCACGTCGGCGATCATGCGTTCCGGCGCGAGCCCTTCGGCCTGCGCCTTCAGCATGATCGGCGTGCCGTGCGTGTCGTCGGCGCACACGTAGTGGCACTCGTGGCCGCGCAGGCGTTGGAATCGGGCCCACACGTCGGTTTGCACCGCCTCGAGCACGTAGCCGAGGTGGATGGGGCCGTTCGCGTAGGGCAGGGCGCTCGTGACGAGGATGCGGCGTTTCGCGGTCATGGTCGGCGATTATGCCATGCGCGTCGGGCGATCGGCGCTCCCCGGGGCACGCGCGGTCACGGCGCCGCGGACGTATCCCGGTACTGCTCGAACTTCGACTTGTTGATCGCCTTGCGGTACGCGTCCTGCCCGGTGATCGAGCGGTCGGCGAGCAACTGCTGAATCGCCGAGTCCATCGTGCGCATGCCGAACTGGCTGCCGCTCTGCATCGCGTTCTCCAGCTGATCCATCTTGCCCTGGCGGATCAGGTTCGCGACCGCCGGCGTGTTGATCAGGATCTCGAGCGCCGCGACGCGTCCCTGGCCGTCGGCGCGCGGTATCAGCTGCTGGGACACGACGCCGCGCAGGCTCGTCGAGAGCATCGTGCGCACGTGCGGCTGCTTGTCCGCGGGAAACACGTTGACCATGCGGTCGACGGTCGCGGCCGCGCCGTTCGTGTGCAACGTGCCCATCACGAGGATCCCCATCTCGGCCGCAGTCACCGCGATGCTCATCGTCTCGAGGTCGCGCAACTCGCCGACCAGGATCACGTCGGGGTCCTCGCGCAGGGCGGAGTGCAGCGCGGCCGCGAACGACGTCGAATGGACGCCGATCTCGCGCTGGCTGATCAAGCAATTCTTGCGCGTGTGCACGAACTCGATCGGGTCCTCGATCGTGAGGATGTGGCCCTTGGCGTTCGTGTTCACGTCGTCGATCATCGCCGCGAGCGTGGTCGACTTGCCGGAGCCGGTCTTGCCGGTCACGAGGATCAGGCCGTTGTTCGCCTGGGTGAGCGCGCGGACCGCCGGGGGCAGCCCGAGTTGGTCCATCGTGCGCGCGGTCGAGGGGATCGCGCGAAACACCGCGCCCATCCCGTTCAGATGGCGCATCACGTTCACGCGGAAGCGGGCGACGCCCGGTATCGCATAGGCGAAATCGGTGCCGTCCTTCGACTCGAAGCGCTGCAACGCGATCTTCGGCATGATCTCGAGCAATGCCTTCTTCACCAGTTCCTGCTCGAGCGGCTTCGGGTCGAGCGTGCGCAGCTCGCCGTAGAGCCGGATCCGCGGCGGGTCGCCCGCGATGAAGTGCAGGTCGGAGCCTTGCTGCTCGAGCACGCGCTGCAGGTAGGCGTCGATCGCCGCCATGGTCGCCTCAGGAGCCCGCGGCCGGATCGGCTTTCGCGATCGCGACCGCGTCGGTCGCGAACCGCTGGAACTGCCGCTTGTCGAGCGCGTAGCCGTACGCGTCGTCGGGATCGACTTCCTTCGCGTTGATCGCCGCGAGCAGCGCCTGGTCCATCAGTTGCATCCCGTAGTCCTTGCCCATCTGCAGCTGGCTCGGGATCTGATGGGTCTGGTCGGTCATGATCAGCTTCGCGATCGCCTTCGTGACGACCATGACTTCGCAGACCGCGCGCCGCGCGCGCTGATCCGGGGTCTTCACGAGTATCTGCGTGATCACCGCGATCAGGCTCTGCGACAGGAAGCTCTTGGTCTGCTCGCGTTCGTCGATCGGCAGGGCGTCGATCATGCGGTCGATCGTCTTGGTCGCGCTGGTCGTGTGCAGGGTGCCGAGCACGAGATGGCCGGTCTCGGCGGCGGTCATCGCCATCGAGATCGTCTCGGCGTCGCGCAGCTCGCCGACCAGGATCACGTCCGGATCCTCGCGCATCGCGGCACGCACTCCCTCGGCGAAGCTCGGCAGGTGCGTCCCGAGTTCGCGCTGGATCACCTGGCTCGACTTGCTCCGATGCACGAACTCGATCGGGTCCTCGAGGCTGATGATGTTCAGCGCGCGGGTCGAGTTCAGGTAGTCGATCATCGAGGCGAGGGTGGTCGACTTGCCCGCGCCGGTCGAGCCGGTCACCAGGATCATCCCTTGGTGCTGGTCGCAGAGCTTGCGCACGATCGGCGGCAGGCCGAGCTGCTCGATAGTCGGCATCGTCGTCGGTATCGAACGGAACGCGGCGCCGATCCCGGTCTCCTTGCGAAACACGTTCACGCGGAACCGGCCGCCGTCGGTGGAGACGTACGAGAAGTCGAGGTCGTTGCCGCTGCGCAGCTGCGCGATCTGCGTCTGCGTGAGCACTTCGGTGATGTAGCTCTCGAGCTCGGTGTCGCCGAGGTTGCGGAACTTGATCGGCAGGAGGTCGCCGTGCATGCGCAGCATCGGCGGGACGCCGACCGCCAGGTGCAGGTCGGAGCATCCTTGCGCGAGCCCGAGCTTGAGGAACGCGTCGATTCTCGCCATCAGGGCTCCTCGCCTACGCGGACGCGCCGGTCGTTTCGAGTGCGACGCGCAGCTCGTCCATCGTCTGGACGCGCTTCGCCTTGTCGAGGGACATGCAGCGCAGCACCAGTTCGTTCAGCGCCGGCGGCAGGCTCTTGTTGATCTCGATCGGCGGCCGCGCCTTGCCCTGGACGTGCTGGTACATCACCGACATGTGGTCGCCGCGGCTGTACGGCGGCACGCCGGTGAACATCTCGTAGAGGATCACGCCGAGGCTGTAGATGTCGGCGCGCGC
>JAJYFF010000081.1 GCA_021785405.1 Pseudomonadota bacterium
ACTGGCCGGTGAACCAGGTCGCCGCGAAGGTCGTGCCGGCGTTCGCGGCCGGCTGCACGATGGTGCTGAAGCCCTCCGAGTTCTCGCCGTTCAGCGCGATCCTCTGGGCGAAGGTGATGCACGAGGCGGGTGTGCCGAAGGGCGTGTTCAACCTCGTGAACGGCGACGGCCCGAATGTCGGGGCGCCGCTCGCCTCGCATCCGGACGTCGACATGGTCGCGTTCACCGGATCCACCCGGGCCGGCACCGAGATCGCTCGATCCGCCGCGGCGACCGTGAAGCGCGTCCAGCAGGAGCTCGGCGGCAAGTCGCCGAACATCCTCCTCGAGGATGCGGAGCTCGAGCGGGCGGTCAAGCGCAGCGTGCTGCACGTCTTTCAGAACACCGGTCAGTCCTGCAACGCGCCGACGCGGCTGCTCGTGCCGGAGTCGAAGCTCGCCGAGGTCGAGGCGCTCGCGCAGAAGATCGCTGCCAGCGTCGTCGTCGGCGACCCCTCGTCGCCGACCACGAACATGGGGCCGGTCGTCTCGAAGATCCAGTACGAGCGCGTGCAGTCCTACATCGAGAAGGGCATCGCCGAAGGCGCGAAACTGCTGGTCGGCGGCCCGGGTCGTCCGGAGGGTCTCACGAAGGGCTACTACGTGCGGCCGACGATCTTCTCGAACGTGCGCAACGACATGACGATCGCGCGGGAGGAAATCTTCGGGCCGGTCCTCACCATCCTGCCCTACAAGACCGAAGAGGAAGCGATCCGGGTCGCGAACGACACGCCGTACGGCCTCGCGGGCTACGTCTGGTCGCGCGACAACGCGCACGCGCGCCGCGTCGCGAGCCGCATTCGCGCCGGCCAGGTCGCGATCAACGGCGCGTCGGGCGACTGGCAGACGCCGTTCGGCGGCTTCAAGATGTCCGGCAACGGACGCGAGTACGGCGAGTACGGCCTGCGCGACTTCCTCGAGACGAAGGCGATGATCGGAGTCGACGCCGCCTGAAATCGGCGGCGGCCGCGATGACCGCCGAACGCGCGGCGGGGACGCCCGAGCCGATCCTGCGGCTCGACGCGGTGCGCAAGCGCTATCGAGCCGATCGTCCGGCGGTGCTCGACGGCGTCGATCTCGAAGTCGCCGCCGGCGAGTACGTGGCGATCATGGGGGAGTCGGGCGTCGGCAAGTCGACCCTGCTGCACCTGATCGCCGGCCTCGACCGCCCGGATTCGGGACACGCGTGGCTCGACGGCGTCGATCTCGGGACGCTCGACGACGACGCGCGGACCCTGCTGCGCCGACGCTCGGTCGGCTTCGTGTTCCAGGCGTTCCACGTGCTGCCCTACCTCACCGCCCGGCAGAACGTCGAGCTGCCGCTGCGCCTGCTTGGCGTCGGCGCCGCCGAGCGGCGCTCGCGCACTGATCGACTGCTCGCCGCTCTCGGAATCGGAGCGCTGGCGGAAAGGCGCCCGCGCGAACTCTCCGGCGGCGAGATCCAGCGCATCGCGATCGCGCGCGCGTTGATCCACGAACCGCGCATCGTGCTCGCCGACGAGCCGACCGGCAATCTCGACCCCAGCACCGCGACACGCACGCTCACGCTGCTGCGCTCCCAGATCAAGGCGCAGGCGACGGCCGCGGTGCTGATCACGCACTCGCTCGCCGCCGCGCGAACCGCGGACCGCATCCTCGTGCTCGACTCCCGCGGGCTCGCGCCACTCGAGGCCTCTTGAGCACGCGCGGCCCGCCGATCGGCTCCGCGCTGCGCGTCTGGCGCACCTTGCTCGCGTCGCAGTTGCGCGAGCAGCCGCTGCGGCTCGCGCTCGGCGTGCTCGCGATCGGTCTCGGCGTCGCGCTCGCCTCGGCGATCTACCAGGTCAACGCGGTCGCGGTCGCGCAGTTCGACGGCGCCGCGCGGCGCCTCGTCGGCGCCGCCGATCTCGTCGTCCGCGGTCCTCGCACGGGCTTCGACGAACGGTGGTTCCCCCGCCTCGCGCGCGACCCGCGGGTGCGCGCGACGGATCCGGTGCTCGAGGTCCGGGCGGCGATCGCGGGTCGGCCCACGCCGCTGCGCGTGATCGGGATCGATCCGTTCCGGGCGGCACGGTTCGGCGGACCCCTGCTCGGCCACCTCGGCGCCTCCGCGCCCGAGCTGCTGCAGCCGGACGCGATCCTGCTGAGCACGGCGGCCGCCCTGCGCTACGGGGTCGGTCGCGGCGCGGTCCTGCCCGTCGTCGTGGGCCACACCGTGCGGCCCCTGCGCGTCGTCGGGATCCTCCCGGCCGGTGCGGCTCCGCAAGCGATCGGCATGATGGACATCGCGTCCGCGCAGTGGGCATTCGACCGCATCGGGCGCTTGAGCCGAGTCGATCTACGACTCGCGCCGGGCGTCGATCCGCGCGCCTTCGCCAACGCGCTCGCGCATCGCCTGCCGTTCGGCCTGCACGTGATCGGTGCCCGTGAGGACACGGGCCGTACCGCGGCCGCCACCCGCGCGTACCGGGTGAATCTCGACCTGCTCGCGTCGATCGCGTTGTGGACCGGCGCGTTCCTGATCTTCGCGACCCAGTCGCTCGCGGTCCTGCGCCGGCGAGGGTCGCTCGCGCTGCTGCGCGCGCTCGGCGTGACCCGCACCGAGCTCGAGATCGCGCTCGCGGCCGAGGGCACGACACTCGGGGCGCTCGGCGCCCTCCTCGGCCTCGGCGCCGGCGGTCTGCTCGCGTCCGCCGCACTGGCGCACTTCGGGGGCGATCTCGGGGTCCGCTCGCTGCGGATCGACGGCGCGACGCCTGGGGCCGGTCTCGCCGCCAGCGTCGCTTTCTTCATCGTGGGCACCGCGGTCGCGACGCTCGGCGCGTGGATTCCGGCACACCGGGCCGCCGCGGAGGCACCCGCGGCCGCGCTGAAGGGGGCGAGTCGCGCCGTTCAGGGCGGACCCTCCCCCGGCCAGGGCTGGGCAGGTCTCGGGCTGTGCGCCGCCGGCGTCGGACTCGCGTTCCTGCCGCCGCTCGGAGGCCTGCCGGTGTTCGGCTATGCCGCGATCGCGGCGCTGTTGCTCGGCGCGGTGATGCTCGTACCGATCGTGACGTTCGCGTTGTTGCGCACGCTGCCGGACAGCGGCCGGGTGCTGTTCGACACCGCGATCGCGCAGTTGCGCGACGGCGTGGGACCTGCGACCGCAAGCCTCGATGCGGTCCTCGTCAGCTTCGCGCTGATGGTCGCGATGACGACGATGGTGCACTCGTTCCGGATCTCGTTCGAGCAATGGCTCGATCGACTGCTGCCCGCGGACGTCGAGATGCGCGTACCCCTTGGCGCCGATACCGCGCGATGGACCCCGGGCGAGCAGGCGCGCATCGCCGCGATCGCCGGCGTCGCGCGGGCTGAGTTCCGACGGACGCGGCGGATCGCCCTCGATCCACGGCGGCCGCCGATCACGCTGATCGCGCGGCGCATCTCGCCCGCGGATGCCGGCGCGGTGCTGCCGCTCGTGCGCGAGGACCCCAAGGCGCTGCCGGCCGCGATCCCACCGGCGTGGGTCTCGGAAGGCTTCGAGGATCTCTACGGCGCGAAGCCCGGCGCGGTGCTGCGATTGCCGCTCGACGGCGTCGCGCGGCGCTTCGTGGTCGCCGGCGTGTGGCGCGACTACGCGCGCAGCGACGGCTCGGTGGTCGTGCCGCGCGCCGCCTACGCCGCGCTGACCGGGGACCGCACCGCGACCGAGGGCTCACTGTGGCTTGCGCCCGGCGCGACCGCGGCCGAGGTCGAGGCGCGGGTGCGTGCGCTGCTCGCGCCGGCCGATGCGCTCGAGATCCGCACTTCCGGCGACATCCGCGCACGGTCGCTCCAGGTCTTCGACCAGGCGTTCGCGATCACCTACGCGCTCGAAGCCGTCGCGGTCGCGATCGGGGTCGCCGGCGTCGGCTTCGCGATCGGCTCGACCGCAACCGCGCGGCGAGCGGAATTCGGGATGCTCCGGCACGTCGGCCTGCGCCGTCGCGACGTGATCGCGCTGCTCGCCGAGGAAGGGATCGTGCTCACCACGCTCGGCGTACTCTACGGATGGGTCCTCGGGTTCGTCGTGAGCCTGGTCCTGATCGACGTCGTGAATCGCGAGTCCTTCCACTGGAGCATCGATCTGTCGCTACCGCTCGGCGAACTGCTGGCGCTCGGTGCGATCCTGGTCGCGGCCGCCGCAGCGACCGCGTTGCTGGCTGGCCGCGGCGCGGTGGCCGCGGAGGCGATCCAGGTGGTCCGGGAGGACTGGTGAGAAGGACGCTCGGCACGGCGCTCGCGTTCGCGCTCGCGCTCGGGCTCGCGTTCGGGTTCGCGGCGGTCGCGAACGCGCTCGCCGCCGCGCCGCAGGGCACGCCGGCGCCCGACACGCGCTACGCGGTCGTTCGGCCCGGCCGCGCGCTGCAGTTCCCGGCGGACCTCGGTGCGCATCCGCGATTCCACACCGAGTGGTGGTACGTGACCGGCTGGCTGCACACTGCCGCCGGTGCGCCGCTCGGATTCCAGATCACGTTCTTCCGCGAACGCCCCGACATCTGGCGCGGCAACCCGAGTGCGTTCACGCCTCGGCAGATCCTGATCGCGCACTGCGCGATCGCCGACCCGGCCCATGGCGCCTTGTGGCGAGCCGAACGCATCGAGCGGGCGGGATTCGGTCTCGCCGACGCGAGCACCGGCGACACCGCGGTCTGGATCGGACGTTGGCGGCTGGTGCGCCACGGCGGGGTGTACCTCGGCCGCTGCGCAGGCGCGGACTTCGGGCTCGACCTCGCGTTCACACCGACCGAGCCACCGCTGCCGAACGGCGACGGCGGGTACAGTCGCAAGGGCACGGATCCGCAGGCCGCGAGCGAGTACTACAGCATTCCGCAGCTGCGCGTGTCCGGCCACATCGACCGTCGCGGTCATGCGGACCGCGTGACCGGCGATGCGTGGCTGGACCACGAGTGGTCGAGCGCGTATCTCGAACGGGCCGCGGTGGGATGGGATTGGATCGGCGTGAATCTGCGCGACGGGGGATCGCTGATGGCGTTTCGGATCCGCGGCGCGAACGGTGCGGTGCTGTGGGCGGGCGGGACCTCGAGCGACGCGGCCCATCGGGTCCGGATCCTGTCCCCGGACGAGGTGCGGTTCACGCCGCTGCGCGAGTGGCGCTCACCGCGCACCGGGATTCGGTACCCGATCGCGTGGCGCATCCAGGCCGGCGAGCGGCGCCTCACGCTACGCCCACTCCTCGACGACCAAGAGAACGACGCCCGCGCGACCAGCGGCGCGGTGTACTGGGAAGGCGCGGTGCGCGCGCTGGCGCGGGGTCGCGTCGTCGGTCACGGGTACCTCGAACTCACCGGCTACGGCGCGCCGTTGCACCTGCACTGATCCGCCCGCGTCGGCCGCCGACCCGCTACACCACGGTTGCGCCGCCGTCGACCGTGAGGATCTGTCCGGTGATGTGTGCGCCGGCGTCCGACGCGAGCAGCAGTGCCGCGCCCTTCAGGTCGTCGGGCCCACCGAGGCGCCCGAGCGGCGTGCGCGCGAGCGCCTCGTCGGATACTTGCGCGAGCGTTGCGGCGGTCATTTTCGTCGGAAAGAACCCTGGTGCGAGCGCATTCACGCGAATCCCGAATCGTCCCCACTCGGCGGCGAGTGCGCGCGTCAAATTCACGACCGCGCCCTTCGACGCATTGTAGGCGACGGTCCCCACACGGGTCGGCAGGTGACCGAGAAAGCCCTCGACCGAGGCGACGTTCAGGATCGCGCCCCGCCGTTGCGGCAGCATGAACGTACGCGCGACCGCCTGGGTCAGCAGGAACACCGCGGTGACGTTCAGCTGCATCACCTTGTTCCAACCTTCGATCGGATAGTCTTCGGCCGGCGCGCCCCAGGTCGCACCGGCGTTGTTCACCAGGATGTGCGCGCCGCCCTCGTGCGCGCGCACCGACTCGACGAGCGTCGCGACGCTCGCGGCGTCTCGCAGGTCGAGGGCGACCGCGCGCGCGCGGATGCCACGCCCGCGCAATCGCTCGGCGGACTCCTCGAGAGCGCCAGCGGTGCGGGCGACGAGCACGATCGTCGCGCCGAACTCGCCGAGCGCTTCAGCGATCTGCCAGCCGAGTCCGCGCGAACCGCCGGTCACGATTGCGACCCGTCCCGTCAAATCGAATAGACGCTGCAGTTCCATTACACTCTCCGCTTTCAGCAACTCGGCGCGGCTAGAGTAGATCCGATCGTGTTCGCCGACAAACGCGGACGGCACCATCGGCGCTGCGCGGCCGAGCGTCGCAACGAGGAATCGTGATGCGGAACGACGACGAACCCGCCATCGGGGGCCCGAGCATGCGCCGATGAGCGATCCGGCAGCCACACGCCCGAGCGCGCGCGATCGGCGCTTCGACGTGCTGTTCGAACCGGTGCGGATCGGGCCGGTGGTCGCGAGGAACCGCTTCTTCCAGGTGCCCCACTGCAACGGCATGGGGCACGCCCGCCCGCGAGCCCACGCGGCGATGCGCGGGGTCAAGGCCGAAGGAGGCTGGGCGGTCGTCAGCACCGAGGAAGTCGAGATCCATCCGTCGAGCGATCTGTCGCCGTACGTCGAGGGTCGGCTCTGGGACGATCGCGACGCCGCGGCCCTCACGCTGATCACCGATGCGGTGCACGCCCACGGCGCACTCGCCGCGATCGAACTCGCGCACGGCGGGATCAACACGCCGAACCATTATTCGCGCGAGACGGCGCTCGGACCGAGCCATACGGTGAGCCCCTACGGCTACGCCCCGTTCCAGGCGCGGGCGATGACGAAGCGCGAGATTCGCGAGTTCCGGCAGTGGCACCGCGCGGCCGCGATCCGCGCGAAGCGCGCCGGATTCGACGTGATCTACGTGTACGCCGCGCACGACCTGTCGCTGATCATGCATTTCCTGCTCCCGCGGCACAATCAACGTCGCGACGAGTACGGCGGCAGCCTCGACAACCGGGTGCGGCTGCTGCGCGAACTGATCGACGACACGAAGGACGCGGTCGGCGATACCTGCGCGATCGCGGTGCGGCTCGCGGTCGAGGAGCGACGCGGCGAGGAGGGACTCGAGCACGCCGGCGAAGGCCGCGCGATCGTCGAGATGCTCGCCGACCTGCCCGACCTGTGGGACGTGAACGTGAGCGGCTGGTCGAACGACTCGGCGACGTCGCGCTTCGCACCCGAGGGGTCTCAGGAGCCGTTCGTGAGCTTCGTGAAGCGGATCACCGGCAAGCCCGTCGTCGGCGTCGGCCGGTTCACCTCCCCCGATGCGATGGTCGCGCAGATCCGCCGCGGCGTGCTCGACTTCATCGGCGCAGCGCGACCGTCGATCGCCGATCCGTTCCTGCCCGCGAAGATCGAGCGCGGCGACATCGACGACATTCGCGAATGCATCGGCTGCAACGTCTGCGTGAGCGGCGACTACACCGCGACGCCGATCCGCTGCACGCAGAACCCGACGATGGGCGAGGAATGGCGCAAGGGTTGGCACCCGGAGAAGCTGCCGCCGAAGATCCGCGACGAGCGCTTCCTGATCGTCGGCGCCGGCCCCGCCGGGCTCGAGTGCGCCCGGGTGCTCGCGCTGCGCGGCCACGAGGTTCGCCTCGCCGACGCGGCGCATGAACTCGGCGGCCGGGTCACGCTGGAGTCGCGCCTGCCCGGTCTGAGCGCCTGGCGACGCGTCCGCGACTACCGCGCGAGTCGCTTGACGAAGCTCCCGAACGTCGACGTCTACCTCGACAGCCCGGTCACCAGCGAACTCGTACTCGACGCCGACGCGACGCGCGTCGTGCTCGCGACCGGCGCCCGCTGGCGGCGCGACGGGGTCGGACGCGCGAACCGTCGCGCCGTGCCAGGATTCGACGGGCCCGCCGTGCTCACGCCGGAGGACCTGTACGCGGGCCGAGCGGCACACTCCCCGGTGGTCGTGTTCGACGACGATCACTACTATCTCGGCGGCGTGCTCGCCGAGCGGCTGCGCACCGACGGGCACGACGTCGTGCTGCTCACGCCGGCCGCGATCCCGTCGGCCTGGACCGTGAATACGCTCGAACAAGCGGCGATCCACCGGCGCTTGCTCGAACTCGGCGTGCGTGTGCTCGTGAACCGCAACGTCGTGGATTTCGACGGTACGGAACTCGGCATCGCCTGCACGATCACGGGCCGGGAGGAGCGCTTGGCGGCGGCGACCGTGGTCACGGTGACCGCGCGGTGGCCGAACGAGGCACTCGCCGAGGAACTCGCGGCGATCCCGGAGCGCACCGCCGCCGCCGGCATCGTGTCGATCACCTCGATCGGGGACTGCGACGCGCCGGGCACGATCGCGGCGGCGGTCTACGCCGGCCACCGATTCGGCCGTGAATTCGATCAGCCGCCGAACCCGGCGGAGCCGTTCCGGCGCGAATACCCCGACCTCGATCGCTAGCAGCGACGCACGCGCGTGTTCTTGCGGTTCGGACGGCCGGCCACGCACGCGCCGCGGCCGGCCGTCGTTGACTTCGGCAGGAGCCAAGCCTAGCCTCTGCAATCACTGCCGCCGCAAGACGCGTTCGAAGCGTCTCACGCACGGCGACATCCCGCACGCAGGGATTTTTTTGGGTCCTGCGGCGGGAATGAGAAGCATTAATCAATAATCAATAATCAATAATCAATAATCAATAACCGGGAG